>NZ_FUWM01000017.1 GCF_900167185.1 Selenihalanaerobacter shriftii | reverse complement strand
ATATCGGTTGCTTAACAAATATAATTTTATTCTAAATACCACAGTAAAATCAGATACAATTTTAATTGTTTTCCTTAGCTGAAGATTATAAAATATTTTTTAGATCAGTACAAGGATAAAGGCTTTGCCCGTGCTATCGCACGTCCTTGACAGATTTAAAAAATATATTTTGAGTATTTGTAGGGAAAACAAATGAATTATTATTTAAAGTATTGATATATAATTATTATAGATAAGCAGATCATTTATTTTTATGTAAAATTTTGGATAAATAAACAGAGGACAATTTTTTTAGAAAAACCGTGCATTTAACCTTGCAATTCTCATTTACAGATGTGGGTTTAATTATATTTTAAAAAGCTTTATAATGTATAGTATATGTAATTAGAGTGAGGGGGAGCAGATAAATGGAAGAATATATTTTATCTATTGACCAAGGAACTACTAGCTCAAGAGCTATTATCTTTAATGAAGCTGGAGAAGCAGTTAATCAAGATCAAAAAGAATTCAAACAGATTTATCCTAAACCTGGTTGGGTAGAACATGATGCGAACGAAATTTGGGGAACGACTATTGGAGTAGTAGCAGATGCCTTAGCTAAGGCTGATATTAAAGCTGAACAGATTGCTGGGATCGGAATTACTAACCAAAGGGAAACTACAGTAATTTGGGATGTAGAAACAGGCAAGCCGATTCATAATGCTATTGTCTGGCAAGATAGAAGAACAGCTAGTATTTGTGATGAATTAAAAGAGCAAGGATTAGAAGAAAAGATAAGAGAAAAGACAGGATTAGTAGTAGATGCTTACTTCTCTGGTACAAAGATTAAGTGGATTTTAGATAATGTAGCTGGAGCTAAAGAAAAGGCTAAAAAAGGTCAATTAAGATTTGGAACTATAGACTCCTGGTTAATTTGGAAATTAACCGGTGGTAATGTCCATGTTACTGATTATTCTAATGCATCGCGAACTCTAATCTATAATATTCATGATTTAGAGTGGGATCAAGAAATGCTGGAAATTTTAGATATTCCAGGAAGTATGTTACCAGAAGTTAAATCTAGTAGCGAGATTTATGGACATACTGTTGATTATCACTTTTTTGGTAAGGAAGTACCGATTGCAGGTATAGCAGGAGATCAGCAGGCAGCTACTTTTGGTCAAGGCTGTTATGAACCAGGAATGGCTAAGAACACATATGGAACGGGATGTTTTATGTTAATGAATACAGGAACTGAAGCAGTTACCTCAGAAAATGGTTTGTTAACAACTATTGCTTGGGGATTAGATGGTGAAGTTAATTATGCCTTAGAAGGTAGTGTATTTATCGCTGGAGCTGCTGTTCAGTGGTTAAGAGATGAATTGAAGCTAATCGATGAATCTCCAGATTCTGAGTATTTTGCTACTAAAGTAGATGGTTCCGATGGAGTTTATGTAGTGCCGGCTTTTACAGGGTTAGGTGCTCCTTATTGGGATATGTATGCTAGAGGAGCTATTGTAGGCTTGACTAGAGGAACTAACCGAAACCATTTAATTAGAGCAACTTTAGAATCATTAGCTTATCAAACAAGAGATGTATTAGAAGCTATGGAAGCTGATTCAGGATTGGATTTAAAGGAGTTAAGAGTTGATGGTGGAGCAGCAGCAAATGATTTCTTAATGCAGTTCCAAGCAGATATCTTAGGTAGTGAAGTAGAGAGACCAACAGTTACAGAAACAACTGCTTTAGGTGCAGCTTATTTAGCTGGATTAGCTATAGGTTATTGGGAAGATAAAGAAGAAATATTAGCTAAGCAGAAAGTAGATAATACGTTTAAACCTAAAATGGATGAAGAAAAAAAGTCAAAGTTATATAATGGTTGGAAAAAAGCGGTTAAGAGAGCCATGGATTGGGAAGAACCTGAATAAGAGTAGAATTAATTGATAATTTTATTATATTGTTACCTAACCTTTTAAGCTTAAAAGGTTAGGTAATAATACTACGAATTATTCACATTGTCTCTTGCATAAAGTGCATTAATATTATACAATTAAAGTATAAAATATAATATAGAAGTTGGCGAGAAAATAAGAGATGCCACATTTAAGAACCTAGGGAGTAGTTTACTTACTCGGGACTTAAATGTGGCATTTATTTTTATAAGGAGGTATTTTTTATGAAAGAAACCGAAGTTGTGATTATAGGTGGAGGAGTTATAGGAACAGCTATTGCTAGAGAGTTAGCTAATTATAATGTTGATGTGGTTTTAGTAGAAAAAGATGCAGATTTAGCCTCTGGAACTAGTAAAGCTAATAGCGGCATTATTCATGCTGGTTATAATGCTGACCCAACTAAATTAAAAGGTAGATTAAATGTTAGAAGTAATAAATTATTCGATCAATTGACTAAAGAATTAAATGTTCCTTTTAAGAGAATTGGTTCTTTAGTTGTTGCTAAGGCTGAAGAGGAGATTGAAGTTTTAAAAGAATTAAAGAAACGGGGAGAAGAAAACGGATTAAAAGATTTAAAGATAGTTCAAGGGTCTCAATTAGTAGATTTAGAGCCAAATCTAAATGAGGAGATTATAGCTGCACTTTATGCACCGACTGCTGGTATTATCTGTCCTTATGAGTTAACTATTGCTCAAGGAGAGAATGCAGCTAAGAATGGAGTAGAAGTCTTATTAGAAACTGAAGTTACAGATATAGAAGTAAAATATAATCATAAATTAATTAAGACTAACCAAGGTGAAATTAAAACTGATTATGTAATTAATGCAGCAGGAGTATATGCAGATAAGGTTGCTCGTATGGTGGGGATTGATGATTTTGAAATTACTCCTCGCCGGGGAGAATACTATTTATTTGATAAGGAAAAAGGTTCTGAAGTAAATCATGTTATCTTTCAGGTGCCAACAGAAGTGAGTAAAGGAATTTTAGTAACTCCTACAGTAGATGATAATCTACTAATCGGCCCTAATGCAGAAGTAATAGATGATAAAGATAATGTAGCGACTACTCGGAAAGGTTTAGATGAAGTAATTAATGGAGCTAAGAGAACATTACCTGAGTTATCATTACGCGGATTAGTTACAGAATTTACCGGTCTTAGAGCAGCAGAAGTAAAGAGTGGAGATTTTATTATTGAGGCTGCTAAGGAAGTAAAAGATTTTATTAATGTAGCAGGTATTCAATCGCCAGGTCTCTCTTGTGCCCCTGCTATTGGTGAAATGGTAGCAGAGATCTTACAAGAAGAAGGATTACACTTAGTTACTAAAGAAACATTCGAGCCTTATCGAGAAGAGCCAGTAAGGTTTAGAGAACTTACTTATGAAGAGAGAGCAGAGTTGGTCGAGAAAGATAATAATTATGGCCAGATAATTTGTAGATGTGAAACGGTAACTGAAGGAGAGATTGTAGATGCCATTCATCGACCAGTACCAGCGACAACTATTGGAGCAATTAAACGAAGAACAAGAGCAGGAATGGGGAGATGTCAAGGGGGCTTTTGTAGTCCAAGAGTGGCAGAAATCATTTCTAGGGAATTAGATATTCCGATGACTGAGATTACTAAAGAAGGTAAAGGATTTGAGATATTAGTAGAACCAGCAAAAGAATCTTTGCAGGCTGAGGTGAGTGATAATGAATAGATTAGATTATGAATTAGTAGTAATTGGTGGAGGTCCAGCAGGATTGGCTGCTGCTTATGAAGCACGAGATAAAGGGGCTAAGGATATATTAATTATTGAAAGAGATTTTGAATTAGGTGGGATCTTACAACAATGTATCCATAATGGCTTTGGATTACATGAATTTAAAGAAGAATTAACTGGGCCTGAATATGCCCATCGCTTTATTGAAATGGTAGAAGAGAAGAATATAGATGTTAAATTGAATACAATGGTATTAGAAGTAACTAATGATAAGAAGATATATGCTGTTAATAAAGAGGATGGTATGTTTGAAATTCAAGCAGAAGCAGTAATTTTAGCAATGGGCTGTCGAGAAAGAACTAGAGAAGCGATTAATATTCCAGGAACAAGACCAGCTGGAGTTATGACGGCAGGAACAGCCCAACGATATGTTAATATGGAAGGATATTTACCAGGTAAGAAGACAGTGATTTTAGGTTCTGGAGATATTGGCTTAATAATGGCTAGACGGATGCATTTAGAAGGTGCGGAAGTTGAAGCTGTTTTAGAGCTATTGCCTTATTCTGGGGGGTTGCCAAGAAACATTGTCCAATGTTTAGATGATTTCGATATTCCATTAAAATTGAGTCATACAATAGTAAAGATTCATGGTCAAAAGAGATTAGAAGGAGTAACAGTTGCTCAAGTTGATGAAAATTTAAAACCGATCAAGGAAACAGAAGAATATATCGAGTGTGATACTTTACTATTATCAGTAGGCTTAATCCCTGAAAATGAGTTATCTAAAGATGCAGGTGTCAATTTAGATACTAAAACAGGCGGTCCAATAGTTAATGAGAATAGAGAAACAGATGTGCCGGGGATCTTTGCTTGTGGAAATGTACTTCATGTGCATGACTTAGTAGATTATGTGACTCAAGAAAGTAGAATTACAGGTAAGAGTGCTGCTGAATATATATTAGGAAATGTAGATAAACGAACAGAAGGTATTCAATTAGTAGCAGGTGAAAATATTGGATATGTAGTTCCACAGAAGATTGAAGTTAAAGATGATGAACGTAAAAGAGTTGATCTATATATGAGAGGAACAGAACCAATGGAAAATGTAAAGGTGGTTATTAGTGCTAATGGTGAAGAATTAATGAATTTAAAAGAAAAGCATGTGGAACCGGCTGAAATGTTAGTTAAGCCTATTCCGCAAAAGTTTATTAGTAAATTAGCCGATGGCAGTCAAATTAAAGTGGATATTGTCAAGGAGAGTGAGCAGAATGAGTAAAGAAGTAATCACGTGTATCAACTGTCCTTTAGGATGCAAAGTAGACCTAACAGTAGAAGAGGGAGAGATTGTAGAGATTGAAGGGAATAAGTGTCCGCGGGGTAAAGATTATGTAATTAATGAATTTAAGTGCCCAACACGGATACTGCCTACTACTGTTAGGGTAAAAGGTGGTAAGCTACCTTTAGTTCCGGTTAAGACTGCTAAACCCATTCCTAAAGATAGATTAGAAGATGCTATGAAAGTATTAGCTATGGTAGACTTGAAGGCCCCAGTTCAATTAGGAGATGTAGTAGTTGAGAATTTGTTAGATACAGGAGTTAAAGTGGTGACTACTAGAAATTTATCGGTTAAAAATTAAATGCTATAGTGATAGTATGTTATTTCCTTATGAAATTATTGATACTTTTGAATCTGAGATGACTAGAGAAGAGTAGATTAAATTTCAATCAGATATAATTTAACCAAATATAATAAGCCGCTAGAATTAATTCTAGCGGCTTGTTATTGTTTATAATTAATTTTTATAATTCATAAACTTCATTTGCACTTAATAAGTTAAAGCCTTTGGATTCTAACGTGTTTACTGCTTCTTCTATTGACTCTACTCTAAAGACAACTAATGCATCATTAGATGATTTTTCCACAAATGCATACATATATTCAATATTAATATTTTCATTTTCTAAAATATCTAGAGCACTTGCCAAACCACCAGGCTTATCACTAACTTCTACGGCAATTACATCGGTTTCACTAACAGTAAAATCCTCTTCTTTTAAGATGTTTAATGCTTTAGAAGGTTGGTCTACAATTAATCTTAGAATACCAAAATCTGAGGTATCAGCAATTGATAGAGCACGAATATCAATTTCTTTAGTACCTAATGTTTCAGTTACATCTGCTAAGCGACCAGATTTGTTTTCCAAAAAGATTGAAAGCTGTTTTACTTTCATTCTAATCTACTCCCTTCTTATAATTTGCGCTTATCAACAACTCGTTGTGCTTTACCTTCACTACGAGGAATAGTATTTGGTTCTACTAATTTAATTTTCACTGAGATCCCTAAAACACTTTCGATTTCGTGATGAATTTTTCTCTCTAAGTCTTCTAATCTTCTTACTTCATCAGAGAAGATTGCATCAGAGACTTCAACCCAGACTTCTAATCTATCTAATCTTTCTTCACGTTCTACTACTAATTGATAATGCGGTTTAGTTTCACTAATATCTAATAAGACGCTTTCAATTTGAGATGGGAAGACATTAACACCGCGAATAATTAACATATCATCTACTCTTCCACTGACTCTTTCCATTCGGACATGAGTTCTTCCACAACTACACTTTTCTTTATGGAGCACTGAGATATCTTTAGTTCTGTATCTAATGACAGGTAATCCAGTTTTAGTAATAGTAGTAAATACTAGTTCACCCTTTTTGCCGTATCCTAAATTTTCTCCAGTTTCAGGGTCTATAACTTCAGGAATAAAATGATCCTCAAAGATATGTAATCCCTCTTGAGCTTCACATTCACTAGCTACGCCTGGACCAATAATTTCACTTAAACCATAGATGTCAGTTGCTCTAATTCCTAATAATTCTTCAATTTCTTTTCTCATATTATTAGACCAAGGTTCTGCTCCAAAAACACCATATTTAAGTTTTGAATTTTTAATATCAAAACCTAATTCTTCAGCAACTTCTGCTATATAAAGAGCATATGATGGTGTACACATTAATGCTGTGCTTTTGAAATCATTCATTAATTTAACTTGACGTTTAGTATTGCCGCCAGAAATTGGTACTACTGAAGCTCCTATTTTTTCCGCACCATAATGTAGGCCTAATCCACCTGTGAAGAGTCCATAACCAAAGGCATTTTGAACAATATCCCCTTTATTTATCCCAGCACAAGCCATAGTTCGTGCTAATAATTCAGTCCAAGTTTTTATGTCTTTTTGAGTATAACCTACAACAGTAGGTTTGCCAGTAGTTCCAGATGAGGAGTGGATTCTAACTATCTCCTCTAGAGGCACGGCGAATAAACCAAAAGGATAATTGTCTCTTAAATCGTCCTTAGTAGTAAAAGGAAGTTTAGATAAATCCTCTATTGATGTAATATCTTCTGGTTTTATTCTCTTTTTATTTAATTTTTCTGTATAAAAAGGTACATTATCATATATTCTCTCTATTGTCTTTTGTAATCTTGTGACTTGTAATTTAGTTAGTTTAGCCCTGCTTAATTGCTCTTGATTTTCATTCCAAATCAAACTTATACCCTCCTCGCTACTATAATTATGTTAAATACTTTTCCACATTGTAACACATCGGCTTTTTGATATCAAGATTAATTCCACACTATGTTTATAAATAAAGTTTATAATACATAGCAGGAGTTATTCTTATAGTTATAATATCACTTTTTAGTAAAATGTATAATAAAAAATAGTATTGGTGAAAGAATAAAAGAGATATTAAGTAGATATCAAAATTACAGGAGTGATTTAAATGGTTGAAGATAAAAAGTTTGAAGTAGCGGTAATTGGTGGTGGACCAGCTGGAATGTCAGCAGCGGTAAATGTTAAGATTAGAAATAAAGATGTAGTAATCTTTGAAAGCCAAGAATTAGGTGGTAAGATTTTAACTGCTCCTCATGTTGATAATTATTTAGGATTTTATGATGTTAATGGTAGAGAGCTAGTTAACAATTTCGTTGCTCATATTAATAAATTAGAGGTTGAAGTTATTGAGGAAAAAATAGTACAAATCTATTCTATGGGAGATTATTTTGCTTTAACGACTAATCAAGAAAGCTATAAAGCAGAAAAGATTATTCTAGCTACCGGGGTTAATAACCAAGCTCAGATAGATGGTGAGGCTGACTTTTTAGGTAAAGGAGTCAGTTATTGTGCCACTTGTGATGGTCAGCTATTTAGGGATAAGGAAGTAGTAGTTATTGGCTATTCAGAAAAGAGTATAGAAGAAGTTAATTATTTATCCGAGTTAGCTACTACTTATTTTATACCACAATATGATGGAGAATTTGTTGAGTTAAATTCTGAGGTAGAGGTAATAAAAGATAAGCCCCAAGAGATTAAAGGAGATAATTTAGTTAATGAATTGATTTTAGAGAATAATAGTTTAGAAGTAGAGGGAATATTTATTTTAAGACCTACTGTGCCAACAGATGAGATAATTTCAGGGTTAGAATTAGAAGGTAATTTTATTAAAATTAATGAAAAATTTGAAACTAATTTTGAGGGAGTATATGCTGCAGGAGACTGTGTGGGGGCACCTTTACAGGTAGCAAAAGCAATAGGTGATGGTCAGGTTGCAGCTTTAAACTCTGTCAAAAAATAAATTGATTTGAATTTTATTACAGATTGAAGGTGTATTAATTGTTTTTATAGAAAGTATTTAGAGGGGGTTAGCCTATGAATTTGATAAATAAAATACTGGATAAAAAACTTTTGCTTAAGACTTTACTTTTCTCGGGAATAATAGGATTAGTGGGGTTATTAATCTTAGGCGGATTTACCTATAGAGCTGTAAAAAGTGAATTATTAGCTTCCTATAAAAATAAAGTTGAAATGATTAACGTTGGGATTACTGACCATATAAATTGGGAGCTTAAAAAATATAGTAGAATAAATTCAATTAAGGATGTTCCTGTTCAAAAAGAGTTTATTAATAAAATTAAGAAATACATAAATAATAGTAATAGTGAGAACTTTGGAGGTATAGATAAAGGTTATACATACATTATAAATAGAGCAGGTACTTTGATTAGTCATACAACGGATGAGAGTAAGAAGCCTATTAATGATAAAACTATCAAAAAAATGTTAAAAGGGAAAAAAGGAGAGATGACTTATAAATGGCAGGGTGAAGATAAGTACATAACTTATAGTTATATACCAGAATTAGACTGGGTTATAGCAACTAGTAGTTACATTGATGAGATGGTAAAACAAGCATATTATATTAGAGATATAATACTGATTTTTAGTTTGTTAGCTATAATTTTGATGGGAATAGGTGCTATTTTTGTAACTAAGTATATTACTTGTCCAATTAATACTTTAGTTAATATTATGGAAGAAGCCGAAGAAGGAGATTTAACTCCTAGAGTTGATTTTGTAGACCGACAGGATGAATTAGGTCAGTTAGGGTCTAGTTTTAATATGATGTTAGATAAGATTGTTTGTTTAATACAGGATACTGTGTCAACTAGTAAAGAGGTTTCAAAGGTTTCGAATAAATTATCTGCTATATCTAATAATGCCCAAAATCTTTCTGAACAATCAGCAGATACTATTGAAGAAATGGTTCAAGGAGTGAGCAAGCAGTCTGAACAATTAGATGATGTTTCTGGAATTATTCAGCAAATTTCAACAATTACTGAGGAAACAGCAGTTCAATCAGAGAATGCTCAAAATAAGTCAATGCAAACATTAAAAAAAGCAAAGATTGGAAATGAAGCTGTTAAAAAAGTTGTCAATAAGATGAATGTGATTCAAGATAATGTTGATGAATCAGCAGATGTAATTTATAGATTGGGAAAGAAATCTAACCAAATAAGCGAGATCATAGAAATCATTTCTAATATAGCTAAACAAACCGATCTTTTAGCATTAAATGCAGCTATTGAGGCTGCTAGAGCAGGAGAACATGGACAAGGTTTTGCAGTGGTAGCAGATGAGGTGAGGAAATTAGCTGAAGAGTCAAGAGAAGCTACTGAACAAGTAGCAGATATAATTAATGAAATTCAGTTAGAGACTAATGAGGCAGTAGCTGCTATTAGAGAGGGAACTCAAGAGGTAACAGAAGGTGAAGAATTAGCAGATAATGCAGGAGAAGCATTAGAAAATATCATGAAATTCATGCAGGGAACTGCTAAGATGATTGAAGACATATCTAGTGGTGCCGAAGAACAATCTGCAAATACTCAACAAGTAGTTGCTTTTATAAATGATATAACAGCAGCTGCTCAAGAAATGGCAGCCGGAACAAGAGAAACATTAACTGTAACAAAAGACCAGGCTGATGTAGCCGGAGAAGTCTCTAATGTAGCTGAATCACTGAATAATAAAGTTAGAGAGTTAAATTCTAAAATTAATAGATTTAAATTACCAACTGATGAAGGATAAAATGTTTAATTTAACTTATGTTATAAATAAAGAAGGTGATTAGAGGTGAAGGTGGCATATTTTAATTTAAATCAAGGTATTGATGGAAGAGATATTTTTTTAGCATTAGTAGATTTAGGTTTAAAGTTAGATAAAGTAGAGAATGAATTAGCCAAATTAGATTTGAATAAATTAGGAATTGATATTGATGGAAGTTTTGAATTATTAGATGTTAATCAGAAATCACAATTAAAAGCAGAGTTAGAGAATAAAGAGTTAGAGTATTTAGAAGTTAAGGAGTTAATTAGTAATTCCAGTTTAGAAGATAAGATTAAGAATAAAGGGTTAGTAATAATTAAAGATTTTTTTAAAACTAAAAATAAAGCTCCAGTTTGGGAAGTAATTCAATTATTATTTTTTACAATTGGAATTTTAATTGGAATTTATTCTTTGCATATTGAAAAGATATATGCTTCAGCAATTTGTATAGGAAACTATCCTAAAAGAGATGTTTTAGAAATGTTAAAAGGATGTACAACATTTTCAAATAGTGAAGAGCAGGAATTAGTCACAGAAATAGGGGCAGCTATCATAATTAATTTAGTTGATAAGTTCGGAGAACAACCTAAGATGATTTTAGGTGAGACTGGGTATGGAGTAGTGTCTAATCAAGATAGGATAGAGTTAAGAATTACTTTAGGTGAATTAAAGGATATAAAGAAATATTCTCAGGATGAAATTATTACTATTGAAGCTAATATAGATGATATGAATCAAGAGTTTTATGATTATATTATAGATAGGTTATTAGAAGAAGGAGCCTTAGATGTATATTTAACTTCAATTCAAATGAAGAAGAATCGTCCTGCTCAGAAGTTGACAGTACTAATAAATGAAGAAGATCTTAATATGATTTTGAAGGTTATCTTTACTGAGACTACAACTTTAGGTGTTCGAATAAATAAACAACAGAGATATAAGTTAAATAGAAGATTTATAACAGTTAAGGTAGGTTCTCAAGAGGTTAGAGTGAAGTTAGGATACATAGGAAATCAAACTTTAAATATTGCACCTGAATATGATTCATGTAAAGAGGTAGCTATTAAAACAGGTATATCTTTATCAGAAGTATATCATCAAGCCATAATTGAAGCTAAAAAATTCAATAATTAATACATAAGATAAGACAAATTAGGAAAGAATTGATAATAAATATATACTGTTGAGGAGTAGGTAATATAATGATCTATGAATTAGCGGTGATTGGTATTGGTGATATACGACAACAAGATCAAGGAGTTGGAATATATCTTCTAGATAGTTTACAGAAAAAATTCAAGAAAGCGCCTATTAAGTTTATAAATGGAGGGGTCGATGGTGAGGATTTATTTATATTATTACAGAAGGTAGTTGCTAAACAGATAATAGTAATAGATGCAGCTGAAACCACTATAAATCCAGGCAGTTTGAATTACTTAACGATTACTCCTAATGAAACCAAAATTTTAGAAAAATTAATCTTAATTACTATAGAACCCTTTAAGACAGAATGGGGTGCTAAGTTATCTCTTTCTTTACTTAGAAAATATGATAATATTCTAGCTGAGGTAGAATCTAATATTAAAGAGTTACTTAACTACTCTTTTCAGTGAATAATGCAGGGAAATTAGAGTCTATATCGAATAAATAAGATATAAAGATCTATTGAATGAATTTCATAGCTAATTAAGGTAGTGATTAGATGAAAAGGTTAAATAAGTTAATCAATAGTCCAAAGTATAATCAGTATCTTAAGAAAAATTCCCAATCTGAAGAAGATAGAATTTTCTGTAAACATAATTGGGAACATTTAATTAATGTGGGCAGGATTACTTATGTAATGGTCCTTGAGCGAAACGTAGGTGAAGAACTATTTAAGAAATTGCAATTAGAAGCTAAAGTTGAATTAAAAGAAGTAATTTATACTGCAGCTTTTTTACATGATATTGGTCGATGGAAAGAATATAAAACTGGGGAAGATCATGCTCAAATAAGTGCGGAATTAGCTGTTGATTTATTGGAAAGACATGGTTTTACTACTTTAGAACAGAAAGCAATTTTAAGAGCTATTAAGGAACACCGAGGAGAAGTTAATTCTAAGAAGTCAATCTTGGGAAGATTAATTTGTGAGGCTGATAATTTATCACGAAATTGTAAATCATGTTCTGCTCGTCAATCTTGTAAGGGAATAAAGAATCCTAAGATTAAATATTAACTTATATCCTTATGAAAGGAGATAGTTACAGTGCAGCAGTCAGCAAGAGTTTTAGAAATTAATAATCAATCTAAATTTGAGTTAGAATTAGAAGAGTTAGGTACTGATAAAGCTGGAGTTAAAATCATGGCTCCTAAATCTCAGTATCGTTTATTAAAATTAAATAACATTCCTTTGCGAGCAGCTTTGATTTTAAAACAAGAGATGTTAGCAAAAGGAGGAGATGCTGCCCTGCCACGAGCAGCTGGAAGTTTAAAAGTGGAAGAGACTGATATGATTTTAATGGGAACTAAAAAGGTTTATACTAAAGTTATAAAAGTTCTACGGCAACAGCCTTTTGGTTTAAAAGAAACAGCAGATTTACTCATAAAAACCTTAGCTGGATATGATGAGCAATTAAACTCTATTTCTGGTGATGGATATGAATTTGAATTTGGCAAGAGAACATATGTAATGGGAATCTTAAATGTAACTCCGGATTCATTCTCTGATGGTGGGTCATTTAACCGATTAGAGAAGGCGGTTGAACATGCCAAAGAGATGGTAGCTAATGGTGTAGATATTATCGATATTGGTGGTGAATCTACTCGACCTGGCTGTGATCCAGTATCTTTAGAGGATGAGTTAGAGAGAGTGATACCAGTAATTGAGCGTTTAAGCGATGAGGTAGATGTACCGATCTCTATTGATACTTATAAAAGTGAAGTAGGGAAGGTAGCTTTAGAAGCTGGTGCTCATATTATTAATGATATTACAGGTTTTAAAGAAGATCCAGAATTAGCTAAGGTTGCTGCTGATCATGATGCACCAGTAATAGTAATGCATATTCAAGGTGAGCCAAGGAATATGCAACAAAATCCAACTTATGAGGATTTGATTTCAGAGGTTTTAGAGTATTTACAAGAGAGTATAGATATTGCCATAGAAGCTGGAGTTAAACGTAAAAAGATTATTATCGATCCAGGGATAGGCTTTGGGAAGACTCTTGACCATAATTTAGAAATCATGGATCGCCTAGCTGAATTTAAAAGTCTAGGACTGCCAATTTTATTAGGGACTTCTCGTAAATCAATGATTGGTAATACTTTAGACTTACCAGTTGATGAGCGTGTGGAAGGAACAGCAGCAACTGTAAGTATTGGGATTGCTAATGGAGCAGATATAATTAGAGTTCATGATGTAAAAGAAATGAATAGAGTCGCTAAAATGACAGATGCTATGGTAAGGAGATGATGTAGGTGGCCGATTATATCAGATTAAAAGGTTTAGAATTTTATGCTTATCATGGTGTATTAGCAGAAGAAAAAGAGTTAGGTCAACGATTCATTATTGATTTAACATTAGAAACTGATTTAAAAGAAGCTGGAATGACTGATGAAGTAACCAAGACGATTAATTATGCTGAAGTTTATCAAGAAGTTAAAGAGATAGTAGAAGATGAATCTTATGACTTAATTGAAACTGTAGCTGAAAAAGTTGCTAATCAAATTTTAGATAAATTTGTTGGTATAGAGAGAGTAGTAATTGTAGTTAAGAAACCAGAAGTACCAATCCCAGGAGTCTTAGATTGGGCAGAGGTTGAGATAGAGAGGAGTAAGAAGTAATCATGGAAGCAGTTTATCTTAGTTTAGGTTCTAATTTGGGAGATAGAGAAGAGTATTTAAAAGAAGCAATTTCAAAGTTAGGACAACATATACAAATTAAAGTAGATACTGTTTCTTCAGTATATAAAACAGAGCCAGTTGGTTACACAAATCAGGATGAATTTTTAAATTTAGTAGTTAAAATTAAAACGAGTTTATCTCCTATGGAGTTATTAAATCACATTCAAGAGGTAGAAAAGAATTTAGATAGAGTCAGGGATATTAGATGGGGACCTAGAACTATAGACATAGATATTATTTTATTTGGAAAGAACAAAGTTAATTCTCAAAGATTAACAATTCCTCATCCTCGTTTTCATGAAAGAGCCTTTGTTTTAGTACCTTTAGCTGAGTTAACAGATGATGTGCTTTATCAAGGGAAAACAGCAAATCAGCTTTTAGATCAGTTGACAAAAGATAAAGGTGTGAAGAAGTATCCAGTTGGTGTTTAGTTTGACAAAAACTGTCTTTTGCGATATAGTTCTATAAGAAATTAATTAAACATAGTGGGTGAAAATATGACTATTGAAGTTAAAAAGGTTAAGAATAAGTTAGCCGCTAATAATTACAAAATGACTTCACAACGAGAAATCATATTAGAGAGTATGATTAAGAATAGTGGACAACATTTAAGTGCTGAAGAGATATATACTGATGTAAAAGAAAAGGACTCAGGAATTGGGTTAGCAACTGTATATAGAACTCTGGAATTATTTAGTGATTTAGGTGTTATTCATCAATTGAATTTTGATGATAATTGCCGTAGATATGAACTAGACCAAGGTGGGGAACATCACCATCATTTAGTTTGTTCTAATTGCGGTAAAATTACAGAGTTTAATGATGAAATTTTAGAAGAATTTGAGGATGATATACAAAAGGAACATAACTTTAATGTTACTGATCATAGAATTAAATTTTATGGCTATTGTGAAGATTGCCAATAGTCATCTTTTATTTTAATCATTTATGATAATGGCTTTCAATATCGGTTTAATTTGAAAACAAAATCAATTGGAATATAATAGAGTCATTAAAAATAATTATATTTAATGGAGAGTTTAATTACATATTGAAAGTAATTATCATTTTTATAATAAGGGGAGATGACAAATGACCTTAGATAAAGCTCGACAGGGGCAAAATATAGAGATTGTTTCAATTCCAGATAAGATAGTTCGTGCTCAAACTATGCGATTTGGTATTTCTGAAGGTGCTCAAGTTCAATGTCATGAAAAGGTGCCTAAAGGACCTATTATTTTAAAGAAGAACTTACAAGAGATTGCTGTTGGTTACAACTTAGCTAAAAAGATTAAAGTTAAGTTAGCTAATAGAAGGAGCAGTTAATTATGTCTAGACATTGTCATGAAGTGATTAATGACCTTGAAGTTTCAGAAGATGCTAAAAAAATAGTTTTAGCTGGGAACCCGAATGTTGGTAAATCGATTTTCTTTAATGAATTAACAGGGATCTATGTAGATGTATCTAATTTTCCTGGTACTACTCTAGATATTAGTTATGGCAGGTATCAAGATGATGTAGTAATTGACACTCCTGGTGTTTATGGAGTTTCTTCTTTTAATGATGAAGAGATTGTAGCTAGGGATGTAATTATTGAAGCTGATGTAGTTTTAAATGTTGTTGATGCGGTCCATTTAGAGCGAGATCTTTTTTTGACTCAGCAAATTATTGATATGGGAATTCCTGTGGTAGTCGCTTTAAATATGATGGATGAAGCTGAAAATAATGGCTTAGAAATAGATGTTGATAAATTAGAGTCTACGTTAGGTGTCCCAGTAGTTGCAACAGTTGCTCCTAAAGGGATAGGTTTAGATGAAGTTAAAGCTGCTATACCTAAAGCTAGAGTAGGTAATACTAGTCGGAAATTACAACGTAAAGTTAAAAGAATTAAAAGGAAGGTAGACACTAGACCAGAAGCTTTACTAATTTTGGAGGAAGACCCTCAGATAGCCCAAAGGCATGGGTTAGCAGTTTCAGGTGATAGAGAAAATATATATAAGAAACGAAGACAGCAAGTAAATAAAATTATCGACCAAGTAGTTATTAGAAAGTTAGGACATAATTCTTTTAAATCGACTTTAGGAAGATGGATGGTTAAGCCGATTACCGGAATTCCTCTTTTGCTTGCAGTTTTATATATTATGTATCAAGGAGTAGGAGTCTTTATTGCTCAAACAGTAGTAGAGTTTACTGAAGGGATTATCTTTGCTGGTATATATGAGCCATTCATTCGTAAATTAATCACTAATGTTATTTCGATTAATTCTTTTTTAGGTACCATTTTAATTGGGGAATTTGGAATTTTAACTATGACTATTACTTATACTTTTGGTCTCTTACTTCCATTAGTTACTGGGTTTTATTTTTTCTTATCCTTAATGGAGGATTCAGGGTATTTACCAAGGGTAGCAGCATTAGTAGATAGGGTTTTAAATAAATTAGGTTTGAATGGTAGAGGAATAATTCCAATAATTTTGGGTTTTGGTTGTGTTACTATGGCTACGATTACTACTAGATTATTAGGTTCAAAACGAGAGCGGATAATTGCTACCTTTCTTTTAGGATTAGCAATTCCGTGTTCTGCTCAAATTGGAGTTATAGTAGGCCTGATAGTACCATTAGGCACTAAATATTTATTGGCATATGTAAGTATCATTTTTATTGTTTTTGTTTTAGCTGGAACTATGCTTAATAAATTATTACCTGGAGAATCTACAGATTTATTAATTGATTTGCCACCGTTACGTTTGCCGCGGTTAGGTAATGTATTTACTAAAACTCTTAATAAGGCACGTATGTTTGTTGAAGAAGCAGGTCCTATTTTTGCTTTAGGAGCTTTAGTTATAAGCATTATGAAGTGGCAAGGATGGTTAATAGCTATTCAGAATTTTGTAGCTCCAATAATTACTGGATGGTTGAAATTGCCTAAAGAGGCTGCTGTACCTTTCATTATGGGTATTGTTAGACGGGACTTTGGAGCAGCTGGGTTAACTGATTTAGCTTTATCAGCGCCACAAACTTTGGTGTCTTTAATTACTATTACTTTGTTTGTTCCTTGTATAGCAGCTATGTTAATTATTTTTAAAGAAAGAAGTTGGAAAGAAGCACTGTTGATTTGGTTAAGTAGTTGGATTGTTGCTTTTACTGTTGGTGGATTATTAGCTCAAGTTATAATTTAAAGGGTGAATAAAATGAAAGAGAATAATTGTAGTTCAGGTTTAGAAGATAAAGAAGAAATTAGTTGTCCACAATGTGGTTGTAAAATAAGTATAGATGAATTGGAGAGTTTAAGGTGTCCACGGTGTTTTGCAGTTTTACTAACTAAGTGTGAAGACTGTCAAAAATGCAAATGATCGAGTAGTTACCTTTGACTAATTATGGTTAAAGGTAACTTTCTTTTTATGTAGAAGTTTATGTAGAAGTTATAATTGAAAAAGATGAGAAAGATAAAGGAGGTAAGAGATGCTGCAAGTTAATACTATAAAACGAGGCTTACAAAAAGGATTAAATACATTTATTACTTTAATTAAAATTATTATTCCGGTTTATGCATTAGTAACAGTCTTAAAGTATACTTCATTAATGCAGATACTCTCCACCTGGATGGCACCAATGATGGGGTATTTAGGATTGCCTGGGGAAGCTATCATGGTTTTAGTAAGTGGTTATTTTTTAAATATATATGCTGCTATTGCGGTAATGACTAGTCTTGATTTAGCACCGCGGGCAATAACAATTTTAGGTACTATGATAGGTTTATCTCATAGCTTAGTTATTGAAACAGCAATTATTAAACAGCTCAAGATTAAGACTACATTATTGGTTATTTTGAGAGTTATTCTTTCTTTAGTTGCCGGATTTATACTTAATATATTATTGTAAAAAAAGATGAGGGAGGTTTAAGGTATGCCCTGGAATCAAATCATAAATGAGATTATAACAGGAAGTATAGGAACAATTAAGAAGCTTATTCTAATTATCTTTCCATTAATGTTATCATTAGAGATAGGTAAAGATTTAGGGATTTTAGATAAAGTGTCTGATTTGTTTGCTCCAGTAGTTAAGATTTTTAAGTTACCTGCAGAGATGAGTCTGCCTTTATTAGTAGGGCAGATTTTTGGACTAGCTTATGGGGCTGGTGTAATTATTCAAACAGTAGAGGATGAACAAGTACCTAAGGGTAAGTTATTAATTATGGCAGTCTTTTTAATTGTTTGTCATGCTGTAGTTGAAGATACATTATTATTTGTTGCCATCGGAGGTAATGGTGCAATTATATTAGGGACTAGATTGATTTTGGCAGTAGTAATTACCTATTTTTATAGTAGAGTAGCAGTTGAAGAAGAAGTAGTTACTAGAGCATAATTAGGAAATGGAGTGGAAGAGAAGATGAGAAGATATGAAGAAGTGTCAACAAAAAAGAGAGTTAAGGCAGATTTATCTCTATTATTTGTTGTAGTGGTTTGGGGGACTACTTTTGCAGTTATGAAGGATGTATTTAATACTATAACTCCTTTTTATTTTTTGACTTTAAGATTTAGTTTTGCTGCCTTATTTCTAGGTGTTATCTTTTACAAACGGTTAAAAAAATTAGATTTTGCAACATTAAAATCTGGAATGTTAGCTGGAATATTCTTATTTGGAGGATATGCCTTTCAAGTTACTGGATTGAAGCTAACAACAGCTTCTAAAGCGGGATTCATTACTGGATTAGCAGTAATTTTAGTTCCAATTTTTTCTGCTTTAATTTTTAAAAAGATGCCGTCAATGATGACGTGGTTAGGAGTGATTTTAGCTACTATAGGCTTAGGATTATTAACATTTAATGGTGAATTTATTTTTAATAAAGGTGACTTATTGGTATTAAGCTGTGCAGTATCCTTAGCATTACACATATTATTAGTTGATAAGTATGTTGAGAGTAAGGATTCGATTCTGTTAGCTATTGTTCAGGTTGGTATGGTGGCTATTTTAAGTATTATTAGTGCTGGGTTAGAAGGAAGCTTTGTAGCTGTGTCAGATATGAGTATCTGGATTAGTATAATCTATATGGGAATTTTAGGTACAGCTTTAGCATTTGTGATTCAAAATAAAGCTCAGACATTTACTACTCCAACTAGAACTGCAATAATATTCTCAATGGAACCTGTTGTTGGAGCAATATTTGCTTATCTATATTTAGGTGAGATGATATCTATTAACGGTTATTGGGGCGGTGCATTAATAGTATTCGGTATGTTATTAGCAGAAATTAAGTTTGGTAACCTTAAAGGTTTATTTGAAGAGATTACAGAAGTATAAAGGATTCTTGTTTATTATTAGTTTTGATAGTAATTAGATTAATAGATGTTAAACTGAAAAGGATGTCTCTTAAGAGACATCCTTTTCAGTGATACAAGGGGGTTTAAAAAAATTGATTTTAAAAATAAAAATTCCTTTCTATAACAACTACAAAGCTGCACAGAAAGGAATATATTAATCAAGTGTCCTCCTTGGCAACCTGGCAGTCTCAATCTTTTAAAAGAGAGACCCATAGTTTTGCGCCCTCGTTTCGCAACGAGTTTGCCTTTAGCAAGGTCAATATTTAGTTTGTATTTATATAGTAACATATTATAGAAGAAAAGTCAATAATTTATACTAAAAAATAATAATTATTGAATATTTGGATATAATTAACAAAATTATTAAAAAGATTAACTATATGACTCTTTACAAATATAGTTAATCTTTTTCTTCTTAAGAGTTGAATATTATAAAAGGTTAAATAGGGCTAAATAATAAGCAGGATTAATAGTATAATAGAGAGAATTATGAAGTTAGCTAGTGAATTGAGTCTAATAAGTTTTTTTAGGATTAAATAAATTAATTATTAAAAATAGGAGTGTGATTAAGAATGCAAGTAGTCGATTTAAGAAGTGATACTATTACTAAACCAACACTTAAAATGCGGGAGGTTATGGCTCAAGCTGAAGTAGGAGATGACGTTTATGGAGAAGATCCTACAGTTAATCGATTAGAGAATATGGCTGCTGAATTGGTAGGTAAGGAAGCAGCATTATTTGTACCAAGTGGAACCATGGGAAATCAGTTAGCGGTGATGACTCATACCCAACCTGGTGATGAGATTATTTTAGGTCAAGAGTCTCATATTTTTTATTATGAAGTAGGAGGTTTTGCTAAATTATCAGGTGTACAAGCTAGAACTCTTGATGATAGTATAGGTATTTTTTCAGGGGATGATTTAAAAAGTGTTATTAGAGATGATAATATTCATTATCCTAAGACAGGACTAATCTGTTTAGAAAATACTCACAATCGGGCCGGTGGAGTTGCTATTACTAAAGAAAAGACAGATATGATTTGTAAAGTTGCTCAAAAGAATAATATTCCTATTCATCTAGATGGAGCGAGATTATTTAATGCTGTGATTCAGTTAGATATAGAAGTTAAAGAGCTAGTTAAAAATGTTGATTCAGTGATGTTTTGTCTTTCTAAAGGATTAGCAGCACCAGTTGGTTCTATTTTGGCTGGTTCTAAAGAATTTATAGAGCAAGCTAGAAAGAATAGAAAGATGCTAGGGGGCGGAATGAGACAATCTGGAATTATAGCAGCGGCTGGTTTAATTGCTTTAGATGAGAGGGTAGAAGAATTGCAGGTTGATCATGACTTAGCTAATAGATTAGCTAAGGGAATTAAAGAAGCTGGTTTAAAAGCGATAGATATTAAAGAAGTAAATACTAATTTTGTAATTTTAGAGGTTGATGAAGATGTATATACTACTGATGAGGTCTTAGAGATATTAGCGGAGCATGGAGTAAAGATGACTTATTTCGGTTCTGGATTAATTAGAGCAGTAACTCATAAAGATTTATCTGTTGGAGATATAGACTATGTCATTGAGGTAATGAATGGTGAGTTATTAGTGTGAGTGTCTGTGTCAGGAATCAGTGTCAGGCAAGGTAAGGTTAGAGCTAAGTTAATAATCTAAAAAGCAGGAGCTTATTTAATTTCCCCTGACACTGCCACTGACAACTATGAAGGAAAGGAGCTAAAATATTATGCTAAAAATACCGATAGATAATTTGCCCAAAACAGAGATAGTTGGATTATTAGGTTATCCAGTAGAACATTCCTTCTCGCCATTAATGCATAATGCTGCTTTTAAAGAATTAGATCTAAATTATTTATATCTTCTATTTGAAGTTCTTCCTAAGAACTTAAAGGCAGCTATAGATGGTATAAGAGGATTAAATCTAAAAGGGGTTAATTTAACTATTCCTCATAAGGAAAAAGTGATTCCTTATTTAGATGAAATTTCTAAAGAAGCAGAACTTATTGGAGCGGTTAATACTATTAAGAATGACGATGGAAAATTAATTGGCTATAATACTGATGGTAAAGGATTTGTTAAATCATTATTAGAAAATGATTTTTATCCACAAGATAAGAATGTTTTAGTCATCGGTGCTGGTGGAGCTGCTAGAGCAGTAAGCTTTCAATTAGGGTTAGAAGGAGTCAATGGGTTATATATTACTAATCGTACTTTTGAAAAAGCTGAAGTATTAGTTAAAGAAATTGACACAAAATTGCATTTAAAAAGAATAGAATCTGTTCCGCTAGAGGAGCAAAAGTTGTATAATATAATAAGTAAGATAGATTTAATAGTAGATACTACTCCAATTGGAATGCACCCAAATCATAAAGTACCTCCGGTGATTAATCCTGAAATGCTTCATCAGGAACTAACAGTAGTAGATTTAGTCTATAACCCAGTGGAGACTACTTTATTGAAAGCAGCAAGAAAGGCAGGAGCTAAAGTTATTAGCGGTTTAGGAATGTTAATTCACCAAGGAGCAATAGCTTTTGAAATTTGGACGGGAAAAACAGCACCAACAGAGATTATGAAGAAAGAATTTGAAAAATATTCTTAAATAAAATGAAATTTAAAATATAGTAAAAAATGTAACAGAATAAAGGTGGATAAAGTGGTATCCAGAATATTATGTAATAAACTTATAATATTAGGTATAGATGACAAATATATAAATATTTAGTTATTAAGTGATTAATAGTTATATTTATCCAATAATTTTCCAAATTAGAAGGAATTTTGGTATTGATATAGAAATATTTTAGTGATAGATATTACAAACAGTAATATCTGTATAATGAATAAGAATAATTATATTACAGGTGATATAAATGATAAAGAAAAAACGGTTAGGTGATATTTTAGTTGAAGTAGGCTTGATTACTAAAGAAGAACTGAATAAAGCTTTAGATAAACAAAGAGGAAGTGGAGAGAAAAGGTTAGGCCAAGTTTTAAAAGATATGGGATTAGTTACTGAAGATCAGGTGATGGGTGCTTTAGAACATCAGTTAGGTATTCCACAGGTTGATTTAAAGAAATTTATAATTGATACTGATATAGTTAAATTAATTCCTAAGGCATTGGCTGAAAGACATATGGCTATTCCGATAAGACAGAAGAACGATATTCTAACTGTTGCTATGGAAGATCCGTTAGATGTATTAGCCATAGATGATATTAGGCTTAAAACTGATTATGAAGTTGTACCTGTTATTGCTAGTAAAGAAGAGATTAGATATGCTATAGATCAATATTTTAGTAATGAGAAGATGATTAATGAATTTATTAAAGATGTCAATGCTACGAAAGATACTGATGGTCAGGATATAGAAGTTGATAAACTACAAGAAATGGTAGAAGAAGCACCAGTAGTTAAATTAGTTAATAATATTATTCTAGAAGGTATAGAGTTAAGAGCTAGTGATATTCATATTGAGCCTCAAGAAGCAGAAGTAAGGATTAGATATAGAATTGATGGTATTTTACATAATGAAATGACTGTTCCTAAACATACTCATTCAGCTTTTGTTTCCAGGATTAAGATAATGGCTGATATGGATATAGCTGAAAGAAGGATTCCTCAAGATGGTAGAATTCAGATGATCGTTAAAGATAAAGAAGTAGATTTACGAGTTTCTATATTACCAACTGTAAAAGGAGAAAAGGTTGTCATTAGAATTTTAGATAAGAGCAACCTAATGTTAGATGTTGATGAATTAGGCTTTCTAGAAGAACATAAGAAGCAATTTAAAGAGATGATTCATAGCCCACATGGGATATTATTAATTACAGGCCCAACCGGAAGCGGTAAAACAACTACTCTTTATTCAGCTTTGAGTTCTTTAGATACAGACTCTGAAAATATAATCACTGTTGAGGACCCGGTTGAGTATAGATTAGATGGAATTAATCAGGTTCAAACTAATCCTAAAGCCGGACTTACATTTGCTAGTGGCTTGCGTTCAATCTTACGTCAGGATCCTAATATAGTGATGGTAGGAGAGATTCGAGATAAAGAAACAGCAAAAATTGCTATCAATGCTGCCTTAACTGGTCACTTAGTATTAAGTACTTTACATACTAATGAAGCATCTGGAGCTTTAACTAGATTAATAGATATGGGGATTGAACCTTTCTTAGTAGCATCTTCAGTAATTGGAGTTATTGCTCAAAGACTAGTGAGAAAAATATGTGATGAATGCATAAGTGAAGAAGAGAATATATTAGTTGATTCTAGATTAGAAGAGTACTTAGGTAATGGAAGAGATAGTATTACCTTAAAACATGGAAGTGGATGTAGAGAATGTAATGAGACTGGATATAGGGGTAGAACTGCAATCCATGAAATGTTAAAGATTAATGATAAGGTTAAGCGGTTAATAGTTAATAAAGCATCAGCGGCTGATATTGAAGAAGCAGCTAAAGCTGATGGGATGATTACTCTTGAAACTTGTGGCTTAGAAAAGGCTAATCAAGGGATAACTACTCTAGAAGAAGTAATGAGGGTGACAAAAGTGCAAGTCGACTAAGGGGGCAATTAGATGGAATTAGTTGATATATTGCAAAAGGGAATAAAGTTAGGTGCTTCTGATATTCATTTGACTGTTGGTATTAATCCTACTTATAGAGTCAATGGCAGATTAAGAAGTAAAGGCACTGAGGTAATAGAATCTGATCAACTTAATGCATGGGTTAAAGAGCTGATGGGTCCTAAACAAGAAGAGAAATTTGAGAGTAAAGGTCAAGTAGATTTTACTTATTATCAAGGAAAGTATACATTTAGAGTTAATGCTTTTCATCAACGAGGAAACCCAGCAGTTGTATTAAGGGTAATTCCCAATGAAATTATGGGATTAAATACTTTAGGATTACCAGATACATTAGAAAAGATGGCATTAAAACCTAGAGGTTTATTTGTAGTAACGGGCCCCACCGGGAGTGGGAAGTCTACTACTTTAGCAGCTATGATTGATTTAATTAATCGACGAAAAGATAAACATATTGTTACTTTAGAAGATCCAATTGAATATGTACATCAACATAAGAAGAGTATAGTTAATCAAAGAGCTGTTGGTATAGATACTGATAGTTTTGCTAATGGATTGCGTTCTGCTTTACGTCAAGATCCAGATATTATTATGGTAGGAGAGATGAGGGATCGTGAAACTATTTCTACTACTATCGAAGCAGCAGAGACAGGTCACTTTGTTTTAGCAACAATGCATACAAATAGTGCTTTAGAGACTATTGAACGGATTATTAATTCATTTCCTCCTTATCAGCAGCCACAGATTAGAATTCAATTAGCTTTAACATTAAAAGGGGTTTTATCTCAACAATTAATCCCAACATTTGATAATTTAGATCGAGTTGTAGCTACAGAACTTTTAATAGCAAATGCAGCAGTACAGAACTTAATTAGAGAAGGAAAAACTTATCAATTAGAATCGATAATGCAGACTAGTAAAGATAAAGGTATGCATACAATGGATAATTCATTATGTGAATTATATTCAGCAGGAAAGATAAGTCGATCTGATGCTTTAAGTAGGGCAGTAGATGTTCAAACATTAAGGAAGCGAATATAGCCATTTAGAATTGAAGGGGGTGATGACCATCGCTCAGTTATTCGATTATAAAGTTAGAAATGAAGATGGAGAATTATTAGAAGGTGTTATAGAAGGAAAAAGCAAGGAAATTGCTGGTGATAGACTTAAAGATAAAGGATATTATATAATTTCTCTTGAGCAGGACGAGGATAGTAGTGATATTAGTGAACAGTTGAAACAATTAAGACATGTAAAGACTAAAGATTTAGCTTCTTTTTGTAGGCAGTTTGCTACTATGATTAATTCTGGACTTTCATTAGTAAGGTCTTTAGATATATTAGTAGATCAAATTGATAACCCCAGGCTACAGGGAGCGGTTGAAGAGGTGCAAGATGATGTAGAGAGCGGATTAGATCTCTCTACTGCTTTAGGGAAACATCCAAATATATTTCCAAAGTTATTTATTAGTATGGTCGAAGCTGGAGAAACTGGTGGAGTTTTAGATGAAGCATTATTAGAAATGGCTGAACATTTTGAGAAAGAAAGTGAGATGAAACAACAAGTAACATCTGCATTAGTCTATCCGGCAGTTATCACTTTAGTGGCCATTGGGGTAGTAACCTTTTTAGTTGTTGGAATTTTACCTACATTTGAAAGCATCTTTGCAGGGATGGATAGACAATTACCTCTTCCTACAAGAATTTTATTACAGATTAGTGATCTTTTTCAAAGTTATTGGTATATCCCTTTAATTTTGATTGGAATCATTCTTTTCATTAGTTATCGCTATTATAGAACAGAAAATGGGAAGCGGAAGATAGATTATATTATATTGAAGATGCCTATTTTTGGTGATTTAATTACTAAGATTACGATTACTAGATTCAGTAGAACTTTAGGTACATTACTAAATAGTGGAGTTTCAATTTTGGAGGGATTAGAAGTTGTAAGTAGAGTAGTCTCTAATCAAGTAATAGTTGATGAAATTAATAGAGTTAGGCAGAGTGTTAGTGAAGGAGAGAACATGGTGGCTCCATTAAAACAGAATAAACTATTTCCAGAGATGGCATTGCAGATGATTAGAGTTGGTGAAGAGACAGGTACTTTAGATGAGATGTTAAAGAAGATAGCTCACTTTTATGAGCAAGAAGTAGAGCATAAGGTAGAATGGATGGTTTCTTTAATAGAACCAGTTATGATTCTAGTGTTAGGTGTAGTAGTAGGGGGCATAGTTATCTCTATGATGTTACCGATGTTTGACATGATGCAAGGATTTTAATTAGTAGTGTCAGTGGTCAGTGTCAGTTATTACTGACATTGATAACTAACTAGGGAGGTGATTAAGAGGATTTCTTAATAGAATTTATATTAGTTGTTAATTATGTAGTAAATTTTAAATTAATAAGGGGGAATAAAAATGATAAAAAAAATTAGAGAAAGATTATCTTTTTTAGCAGAAGGTGAAGAAGGCTTTACTTTAATTGAATTGATGATTGTAATTGCAGTTTTAGGTATTTTGGCTGGTATTGCTATTCCTAAGCTTGGTGGAGTACAGGATAAAGCGAAGGAGGCAGCTCTTACTACTATGGGTGGTACAATTAGAACAGGTATGGAAATGTACAATGCTCAAGAGGGAGATTATCCTACAGTTAATGATGGACGTAGTATTAGTAATTTTAGTGAGTTAGCTAGTGCTTTAAGTGTAGTAGGAGTTGATTTAGAAGCGCCAGATGTTTTGGATACAAGTACAAGCACAGGTACAGGTACAGGTATTACTTATAATGCTGATGATGATCAATATTTAATAGTACTTCCTAGTACTGCAAGTTCAACAATATATTATGTTGGAGATCAAGGAGTTTCAACTACTACAGGTGATGCTACTAGTGGTGGTGCTGTTAACTAGGATGATAAAATAATTATTACAACCTGGTTGACAACAACCAGGTTGTAATCTAGCAGTAAATTTTGTTAGTGAACTATTTATTTCTTATGTTATAGTTATTATTGAAAATTAGGAGATTACAATGAGAGTACAGAAACGGAATTCAAATATTAGATATTTATTTCCTATTGTTTTTATAATAGGGGCAGTGCCTTTAATAGTATTTGGGAAAGAGATTCCCTTAAAAGGTGTATTATTAGGGTATTGGGTTAAAGAATTAGATTTTTTCTCATATTATAAAATGGTGTTTCTCTTAATTAGTATTGTATTAGCATTAGTAATATCTTTTATATATTTTTTCAAAGGAGGAAGGATAAAAAAGACTTATTATTATGTTTCTATGGAGATATATGGTGTAATGATCATTCTATCAACGATGTATTCTGCTTATCCTAAAGTAGCAGTTTGGGGATTTCCTGATCGTTATGAAGGGATGCTTGTTTTATTATCATATTTAGTTGTAATGTTTCTAAGTATAAATTTAATAAATCATGAACGAGATATGAAATTTTTATTAAGAGTATTATTTATTTCGGCTAGTCTTATTTCAATAATAGGTCTTTTACAGTACCTTGGATTTGATATTTTTGCTAATGTAATTGAGAAAAAATTAATTTTACCCGATACTTTAAGCAAACTTAGTAATGAAATTAATATTAAATTTGACTATATTTATTCCACTTTATATAATCCGAATTATGTTGGAAGTTATATGGGAATGTTATTTCCTTTGACAGTAGCTTTATATATTTCAATTGAGAGTAAAAGAGATAAAATAATTTTAGGGTGCCTTAGCCTTTTAATATTTTCTAATTGGTTGGGATGTCTTTCTAGAGCAGGTATTATTGCTGGTTTTGGTTCTAATATTTTATTGTTCTTACTATTAACCAAAGAAAAATTAATGAAAAGTCGTTTACCAATATTAATTTTAGGAATTAGCTTTATACTTGTTTTTACAGTTATGAATTATACAGGAAACGGACGATTAATTAGAGAACTATTATCATTCAATAAAGAAATTCAAAAAGACACAAGAAGCTTAGAGAATATTGTGATTAACAAAAATAGACTATTAATAGTTACTGATAAAGATGAGTTACTAATAAAGATTAATTCTGATAATAGATTAGAATTTTTTAATAAAGATAATAAGATAATTAATTATAATATGGAAGAATCAAATGGAAAAATAAAATTTAAGAATAAAGAATATCAGAATTATAGATTTAAATTTATTAAGTCTACAAATTTATTAAATTTTGAATATGGAAAGGAAAAAGCTGATTTTAAGATTAAAACTAATCATGAAAAGGAATTTTTGATTTTAGGATTTATGGGTCGTGGATGTAAAACAGATGAAGTAGAAAAGTGGGGATTTACTAATCATGAAGGCTTTGCTAGTCATAGAGGATATATTTGGTCGAGGTCAATTCCACTTTTGAAGGAAACGTTTTTCACTGGTTATGGACCTGATCTTTATGCTCTTTATTTTCCACAGTTTGATACTGTAGGAAAACTGATTAATTTTGGAACCACTAGAATCATAGTAGATAAACCACACAATATGTATTTGCAGATTGCAATTAATACAGGGATTATTTCATTGATAACAGTACTATTAATGTTTGGAAGTTATATATACTCCAGTATTAAGCTCTACTGGAATAGAAACTTAAATGACTTTTATAGTAAAACAGGAGTAAGTATCTTTGTAGCCATAGTTGCTTATCTAATAGCTGGCTTATTCAATGATAGTGTGATTTCAGTAGCACCGGTATTTTGGACTCTACTAGGAATGGGGATTAGTATTAATTTAAAACTAAAGAAAGGTATGAAAACTAGATGACATACATGATGATTATCATCTTCATTTACGGTTTATTAATTGGTAGTTTCTTAAATGTAGTAATATATCGCTTGCCTAATGATGAATCAATCATTTTTCCACGTTCTAGTTGTCCTGAATGTAATACTAAATTAGGAATAATAGATTTAATTCCAGTCATTAGCTTTTTAATAAATAAAGGCAGATGTCGTTATTGTGAAACTAAGATTTCTTATCAATATCCAATAGTTGAAATTTTAACGGGAATATTGCTTAGTATGCTATTTATGTATTACCAATTTAGCGCTAAGTTTTGGATGTATTCTTTCTTGGTTTCATTATTAATCATCTGTACTTTTATTGATTTTAGGCATAAAATTATTCCTAATAAGATAACATATCCAGGAATTATAATTGGACTCATATTGAGTCTATTATTTAATCATATTTCTTTTAAATCTGCTCTATTAGGAATGGTGATTACTGGAGGAACATTACTATTAATTGCGATATTAACTAAAGGTGGGTTAGGGATAGGTGATGTGAAGTTTGTAGCTATGATTGGAACTTATTTAGGAACTTCCTATACATTAATGGGAGTATTTATTGGATCTTTTGTTGGTTCGATTTTAGGTATAAGTTTAATTGGTTTAGGTATTAAAGGTAGGAAGGATAGTATTCCTTTTGGTCCTTTAATAGCAATGGGTACTATATTAATGATGCTGTGGGGGCATAAAATTATTGCTTGGTACGTTAGTATTTATAACTAATATACGTTTAAAATAAAACGGTAAGAGGTAGTTGATAATGAAATTAAATTACAAGGGGAAAGAAGAAGGTTTTACGTTATTAGAGATTATGGTTGTATTAAGTCTTGTTGGTATTTTAAGTTCTTTAATCATCGTAAGAAGTGGAAATTTAGTATCAAGATATAGATTAGAAGCAACTATTAATGAGATGACATCTGATTTTAGACGAGTACAACAAAGAGCTATAAGTGAACAAGTTACTTATGGGATTAGATTTAATCCAACTAATGAGACATATACATTATTTAACGAAGATGATGGAGATATTGAAACTAAAGATCTAGATGATAGCTTAGAATACGATGATGTTGTTTTCGGAGGAGATCAAGAGGTAACATTTAAGCCTATAGGAACCGCAGATAATGGACATATTACAGTAGCTAATGATAATAACGATGGATATACAATTTGGGTTAGTATTTTAGGTAGAATTAGGTTAGAGAAGGTATAAGTGGTACTGGGGGAAGATAAATGTTTCAAAAAGAGTCTTTACAACAGGAAGAAGGTATGAGTCTGATTGAAGTGGTAGTTGGAATTACTTTATTAACTATTGCTTTAATTCCGATGATGAATTTCTTTGCTAATAATACGAGGATGACTCATAATCTTGGAATGAGAGAAAAGGCACTTAATTTAGCTCAAGCTACAATAGAAGGGTTAAAAGCCCAAGATTTTGATAGTTTAAGTGATAGTACTGATGATTATGGTAACATTACTATTGATGTTGATGGTGATGGGAATAGTGATTATTTAAATTTTAGAAGAGTAATTAAAATTGAACCATATCCAGCTGATCCGGGTGATTTAGCTATAAGATTAGTAACTGTAGAAGTTTTTTGGGATAATGATAACCAACATGTAGAGTTACAGACTCTAATTGCAAGAAGGTGATTGAATGATTAAGCAAGAAGAAGGTTTTACTCTAATTGAAATTTTGATTGTGCTAGCAATTTTAGGAGTAGTGAGTACAGCTATATATAATATTAATATTACAAGTTGGAGAGTATTTCATTTTAATCAAGATCAAGTAGATTTACAGCAAAATGGTAGGATAGCTATGTTAAGAATAGTTGATAGAGTAAAAGGAGCAATGGATGTAAGAGTAGTGAATAATGGTGAAGAGAATGATGAATTGCAGATAAAGTGGGAGAATGAGGATGAGGATGGTAATATTAATATCAATTATAGTAGATATTCAGTTTCTGATAATACTCTTTATTATGAGTATGTTTTACTATCTGAAATACCTAGTGATGATTCAGATTCTTGGCCCACTGATAACGATTGGAATACTTTGAGTCGTAGTGCTCCAATTACTACTGAAGTAGTAGATAGTATTCAATTTAATTCTAATTCTACAACAGATGCAGGAAATGTAAATTTATTGGGGATTAATTTGAGCCTTTCGGAGAACCCTGGGAATAATGATGCTCAAACATATGAATTACATAATGAAGTCTTTCTCAGAAATGTTCAATAAAATAATCATAATTTATAGTGAGGTTGATTAATAAAAAGAAAGTATCTAATATTGCAACAACTTTTATGAATTATTATATGGCATTTAGACTTAGCATTTAAACTTATCAACCTTAAGGACGGATTCTATTTATGGCATTAATGAAGGGGGATAAGTATGCTAACTATGTTTAATGATGAAAGTGGTTCGGCAATGGTGTTAGTTTTTTTAGTAATGACAATTATGATAATAATGACTACTAGCATGATGGCAATTGTGACTAATGAAATAAACATATCTAAAGCTAAGGCTGATGTAGTGCAGGCTTCCTATTTAGCAGAAGCTGGAATAGAGAATGTTATAAATGTTATTAATAATAGACCATTAGCTTTTACTAATGGGGTAGAAGATTTTATCAATGAAAGGAGTTCTAATTTAACTAGCATTTTATATAATGATTCAACATTAGGATATAATTATGATAAAGATGATGATGGTAGCATAGATAAAGATGATATTCAGAGAAATGGTAAGGTTTATACCATTACATCTGAAGGAGAAAGCAATGGGATTAATCGTACTACAAGTGTAGATGTTGAAATTGATGATCTGAATGCATTTGAGAATGCTATTACAGCTGGTGGTGAAATAGATATTAATAAGACTCTAATTTTGCAAAAACCTTTTGTTGATGTTATTGGTGGTCAGGTAGAGAATGCTAATAATATACTTGATTTTAAATTCAGCAAATATAAAAAAATAGCTCAAGTTAAGGATCAATATTTTACTAGTATTAATAAATTTAAAAGCACATTTGGATTAATAGAAGGTGTAACTATGCCACCAGGTGTTGTTTATATTGATAATGATTTACCTGATTTATCATTTTTGATTGGAGTAAAAGGACATAGTAAAGAAAAACCCACGATTCTAGTGATTGATGGGGATGTTAAGATTACAAACTTTCTTTCTAGTGGTGGAGAGAATATATATTTTATTGTTAATGGGAAGTTTGAACTTAAGTATAGTACTACAATGGATGTTAATAATATTTTTATATATGCAGAAAAAGGTGTTTCTCTTAGGGCATTGCATTTAGATTATTCAGGGGTAATAATGACTCCTGAAAGTGTTACTTTACGTAACCTTGATCTTGTTTCTTCAGATGTGACTTATAAGCCTATAGACATCGGAGCACTACGTCCTATAGATCAAGGTTGGATTGACATTAAAGGATATCAGTATAATTAAAGAGTAAAAAGGCTTAAAAGAAGTTTTAAAGACGAACATTATGGGGTTCAAGATTAAAATTAAGTAGACTTATCAACCTTAAGAGGTGTAAAATAGGGGGATAAGTATGCTGACTATGATTGACAGTGAAGATGGTATGGCAATGGTGTTAGTTTTTGTAGTGATAACAATTATGTTGACTATGATTGCTAGTATGATGGCAATTACAATTAATCAAATAAACATATCTGAAGTCAATGCTGATGGAGTGCAGGCTTCCTATATTGCAGAAGCTGGAATAGAGAATGCTTTACATATTATCGAGGATGATCCAATGAATTTTACTTCTAGTCCAAATGGTACTTTAACGAGTGATCTAACATTAGGATATGATTATGAACCTGTTCAGCAGGATGATAATTTTTACACGATTACATCTGAGGGAACGTCTAATGGGATTACCCGCAGTGTGAGTGTAGAAGTTGAAATTGATGATCTTAGTGCGTTTGATAATATTATTACAGCCGAGGGTGATATAAATTTCGATGGTGATAATCCTATTAATATTAGTGGAGATAAAAAAGATAAAATAGTAGCAAACACTAGTAATATACCCACATTTGATTTTGGTGCGTATGAAGAGGTAGCTAGAGATAATGATCAGTTTTTTGATGACTTAGCTGAATTTAAGAGTTGGCTTACAGACAGTCACAGATATATATCTAGTAGTGGGACGTTTCAAATAGTTGAATTACCATCAGGAGTTGTTTATATCGATAGCGGTATATCTGAGGTATCAGACTATATATCTTTAAATGGAGCTAGTAAAGAAAACCCAACAGTTTTAGTCATTAATGGGGATTTTGATATTGAGAATTCATTTGGAGGTATTAATTTTGGAGATAATGTATATGTCATTGTTAAAGGAACATTTAAATTTGATGGTAACTTTCCTGGAGGCCGCAGTATGTTAGTGGACGGTGATAATGTTTTTATATATGCAGAGGGATACGTTACAATTGTATCAGAATCCATCAAATATCATGGATCAATAATGAGTAAAAAAAGCAAAAAATTAGAAGAAGAAATGAAAGAGGAAGATGAAGAAGAAAAAGATAAAGTAAAAGGAAATGTTACTTTATCTAATGATAATTGGTGGCCAGAGTTGGAATATGATAATAATCTAAATGTCAGAGCATTACTTCCGGAGGAACAAGATTGGGTTACAGTTCATGGGTATCAATTTGATTAAAGAATTAAACTTAATAATAATAATAATAAGTTAGAGTATAGATTGGTTATTATATTCAAAAATTGATTTAGACTGAAAAGAGGTGTGAGAATGGGACTAATCAATAAGTTTAAGAGTCTATTACAAAGTAGTCTAATTGGTTTAGATATAGGTGATAGCTTAATTAAGTTATCAGAAGTTGAAATTAATAAAAGTAATGTGTGTTTAAATAATGTAGCTATTGGGAAGACACCAATAAATTCCGTTTCAGAAGGAAAAATCAAAGATGTTGAGATATTAGGTGATAAAATAAATTCATTATTAGAAGATAATAACTTTGCTTCTAATAGAGTAGTTACGGCTATCAGTGGGGAAGAAGTCTTAATTAGAATGGTAGAAGTTCCAGAAATGCCAGAGAATGAATTGGCTGAGGCAGTTAAGTGGGAGGCACGAGAACAACTTCCGATTCCAGTAGATGAAGCTATTTTAGATTATGAAATAATTAATCATAAGAAAGAAGGCGGCTATAAATTAATGATGGTCGCTACCAAACAGGATGTAATAAATAGATATTTAAAGCTATTTCAAGTATTAGATTTAGAAATAGTTGCTATAGAAATAGAACCTATTGCCATTGTGAGAAGTCTTAAATCTTCATATCCAAATAAGACCATGGCTTTAATAGACATGGGGACTCAGACTACTGATATTTTAGTCTTTAAAGATGGGCAACTTTTATTTACTAGGAATATAGGAATAGCTGGTCAAAATATAACAAAAGAAATATCTGAAAATTATAATATGAGCTTTAAAGAAGCTGAAGATTATAAGAAGAGTAATAATTTATTTGGTGATGCTGATTTGAATTTAATCATTAGAAATCTTACTACAGCAATATATCGATCATTAGATTATTTTCAGGTTAAATATAAAAGTTATGATATAGATAAATTGATTTTAGCTGGAGGAGGAAGTAAGTTACTTGGATTTAGAACGCATTTAACCAATGAGTTTGGGATAGAAGTAGAAGGTTTAAGTATTTCAAATAATATTGAATCGAAGGTAGAAAGAGTTAATGACCAATACTTATCTGAAGTAGCTCACTTATTGGGACCTAGTTTAGGTTTGGCTTTAAGGGAGGCGGTGCAGAATGATAAATTTACTACCTCCTAAATATCTTAAAGAAGAGAATAATAATAGGAATAAAATCTTAATATGGGTTTTAATTCTAAGTTTATTATTAGTTCCAACACTTTATTCAGTAAAATTATTTTATCAAAATGATAAGGTCGAAATGAAATTGAAAGTAGTTAGGTCTGAGTTAAATAAGTTAGATAAGGATATTAGTAAGTTAAATAAGATGAAGAAAGAGTATAAAAATCTGCAAAATAATTTGCAGAAGAGAACAGAAATAGTAGGAAGTGAAATTGATTGGTCTTCCGTTTTAAAAGAAGTAAGAGTGATTCTCCCGGGAGATAGTTGGATTAAGAATTTTAATATTTATAATCATAATTTATTTAGGATTACAGGTTATACTTTAAATCGTCAAGAGCTAAAGACAATAGTAAATAAAATGGGAAAATCAATCTATTTTAATAATATATCAATAGATTTTGTTAAACGCAAAACATTAAATGTATCAAATTATGATAAAACCCAGGTTATACATTATCAGTTGAGTGGAGTAATAGGAAATGATAAGGGTGATAATTATGAGGTGGAGTAATCTCACTAGTCGAGAGCAGAAATTATTGATTGTTGGGTTAATAATAATTATGGGAACTGCTTTTTATATTGGAATTTATCAACCTCAAGTAAAAACTTTAAGTAGCAATCAGCAGAAGGTTAAGCAAGCTATGAAGGATTTAAGATTAAAAAGTATTATGCTTAAAAAGAGATCAACATTAGAAGAAAGGTACAAGAAAATGCTTGCTAAATTAAATCAGAAAGAAGAAAACTTCCTATCGAAAAACCAAAAACCAAAATTAATCATGGATTTAAATGACTTGGCACTTAAAACTAATGTTAATTTAGTTTCTACAGATCCATTACAAATGGATAAAGATAATATATATATTCAATTCCCAGTTAGAGTTAAGCTAAAAGGCACATATGGCAATATAATTAATTTTTTAAAAGAAATAAATAATTTAAGCTATTTAGTTAGAGTTAAAAATTTGAAGCTGTCGTCACAATTAAATCCTACTAATCAATTGGAAGTAGAACTTAGAGTAGCTAGTTATGCTATAGTTCAAAGGTCTGGTGATAAATGATGAAGTTAAATATACAAAATCAAAACAAATTAAAATTTTCGAAAAATAGTGGAAAAATAGTATTGATTATTCTGTTAATACTAGTTTCATTAAGTGCTAGTGGCTTTCTTGCTTATCAAATTGTGAATTTAAAGGTTGATGACCAAGGTATGAAAGATTTTAAATTGAAAGTAAAAGAGATAGTAAATAATCCAAATATAAAAAAAGTGAAAGTTAAAGAGGAATTAGGTAAGAGTGAAGATGCTAATTCAAAATCGGCATTATTCATTTATAATAATGATTATAGTAATGTAAACCCTTTTAAGTCATTATTAAGAAAACAACCAAAGCCAAAGTCAAAATCACAGCTTAAATCTAAAAGAAAAAAGTCTAGTAAAGAAAAGGATAAAGCTTCTAAGATAGAAAAACCTAAAATTAAATTTATAGGCTTATTAGGTAATGGACTTGATAGGCGAGCTATTATACAGTTAAGTGATAAGGAGTCTGACACTCTTATTGTAAAGGAGGGAGATAAATTTGACCAATTAACAGTTGAAGAGATTACAGCTACGAAATTAATTATTGATAAAAGGGGTAAGGTTTTTGTATATAAATTTGGGGGTGAAGCGCGTAAAAATGGAAGACAAAACGTCTAAAAAAATTGTAATTGTTGGTTTGTTGATTTTATTAACAATTTCATTTTCAGTAGGTACTATGGCTGAGGAAACGAAACCTTTACCAGGGGCTAGTAAGAATATAAACTTGAAACTTAAAGGGGTAAATTTACGTGATGCTTTTAGAGCATTAGCGGATGTAGCTAATATGAATATAATTACTGATAATTCGGTAAAAGGAAAAGTAACCATTAATCTCAATAATATTACTTTTTTAGAATCTGTTGAGCTTTTAGCTAAGACAAATGGTTTATCATATAGGATTGTAGGTAATACTGTATTGGTAGCACCACCACAGCGGCTAGAGGCATCTTTTGCTGAAAAAGTAACGAGAGTATATAAACTAAAGAACTCTAAGCCAAAAGAAATAAAGAGTAGTTTAAATTTATTAGTAAATGAAAACTCAATAAGAATTGATGAAAGAACTCAGAGTCTAGTAGTGACTACATACAAAGGTAGAATTCCAGAAATAGAAAGACTGATTACTAAATTAGATCAATCCAGAAAACAGATAGTTTTACAAGCTAGAATAGAAGAGGTTTCACGAGATAAAGCTGAAGAATTAGGGATTAGTTGGGGATTTGGGAAATTAAATTTAAATCCTAATCTTTCTGAAACTACTGATGAAGAAAATAGTAATATTGTTAAGATAGGTAGTACTGAATTAGGTTATCAGGCGGCTTTGGATTTATTAGAATCTAATGGTGATGCTACCCTTTTAGCAAATCCACAGATTGCCACTATTGATGGTGAAAAGGCAAGCATCAATATTAGTGATAAGGTTCCAATTATAACTACAGTAACTACTGATAAAGAGGTTAGGGATAAGGTTGAATTTAAGGATATAGGAATTAAATTAGCAATTACTCCACGAGTTACGAATAATGGCAAGATAATTGTAAAAGTTAAGCCAGAAGTTAGTACTATTTCAGGATATGTAAATAGTGGTACTAACTCATATCCACAAATCAGTACTAGAAAAGCTGAGACAATGATTAGAATTCAAGATGGTAAGACGATAGCAATTGGTGGTTTAATTAAAGATAAGGAGATTAAAAATTTAGCTAAAGTTCCTCTATTAGGTGACCTACCTATTCTAGGAAAACTATTCCAAAATAAATCTACTACAAACAGAAAATCGGAATTAATTATCTTTATTACACCTAAGATTATAGGTGATGGTAATGCTGAAAGTCATGATATGCTTAAAGATAAATTATCAAAAATTTCTGATGGCACAATTACTATTCCAAACGAATCAGGTAGTGGAGAAGTAATGATAGTACCTTATAAATATAAGACACAGGAATCAGACACTTTCTGGAGTGTGTCTCAGCACTTTAATATTTCTTATACTAAGATTATGGGATGGAGTAATATCGAATATGTTAGACCTCTAGAAGCTGGAGAGGTCTTATCAATTCCATTATCACAGAGTCGATACTATAAAGTGCAGAAAGGTGATTCTTTAGAATCTATTGCTGGAGAATATGATATTAAAGTAGAAAAGATTAAGTTGATAAATAAGATTAGTTCAATAAAAGAAGCTAAACCATATTTAGTACTGCCGGTTACTGTTAAAGAAGAAGATAAAATAGAAGATTTCAAAAAAGTTCTTAATAAGATTCAAAAAGATGCTTTAAAAACAAAAAAAGATAGTTCAGAATCTCAAGAGGAAACAGCCCAAGATGCTTCTAGGACTAAGAATGAAGAAGCCTCTGACTGGAGTAACTTTAAAAGAAGGCAGGAGTACCAGCAGTAAGCAACCAGGATTAACTATCTTTCAAAAATTTATTAGGATAACTTTATAAGCTCCCTATTAATAGGGAGCTTATTCTCAATTTTAAAACTTCGTGATTAAATTCACTAATATTTGCGATAAATATTAATAGGCTATTTTATAAAAATGTAGGAGGTGGTGGAATGAAGTTATATTACCAAATCCGTTGACATAAATCAGGCAAGAATGATATAATTAATCACCCAAGCAAATTTTATGCAAAATTTATTATTTAAGTTTATCATGGAGAAACGAGGTTATAAGAGATGATCGAAGAAGAACAGGGTTCAGTAACTGTCTTAACCTTATTAATTATTACTCTATTATCTATAACAAGTGCTGGATTAATGAGTATGACTTATAATGAAATTAAAACATCTAATTATAACTATCAAAGGGTTCAAGCCTTTTATATAGCAGAAGCAGGGATTGAGTATGCTAAAAATAAGTTTGCAAATAATATTTCATGGTTAGCAGATGGGGAAGATAATAATAATGATTTGGCTAAGAGTTTTGCAGGGGGAGAATTTAATTTAAGTAAAGAAGTCAATAATAATATAGTAAAAATTAATAGTACAGCAAATTATAATGATTTGACTAAGACTGTAGTTGCAACTTATTTATATAATAATTCTTTTAAATATTCTATAGTAGCAGGTGCTTCAAGTACAACTGAAGAAGTGGCTATTAATATTAAGAAAAATGCTAAAATTACTGGTGCTGATAGTGGTGGAGATATTTATGTAAATGGAGAAGTTGATTTTGGTAAAGGGTATGAATTGATTAACTGTGATATTGTAGAGGATGATGAAGCAATTGGTTTAAAGTTTGATATTGACTTATTGGAAGCAAAGGCAGATGATTATTTTGTACAAGAGACAAGTCCAGTAATTAATGGGAATAGTATATCATATAGTGATCATAGTTTAGAGTATAATAATAAGAATAATCCATTTAATATTAATGGTAGTGGAATTTTAGTAGTAGATGGCAATTTAACGATTGGTAAGAATGCAGATATAAATTCTAATCAAAATAATGATGACTCTTTTATTATAATAACTACCGGTGATATAAGGATCAAAAAAGAGTTTGATATGCAAGGGCTATTATATTCCCAAGGTAGTATTAATATAAAAAAGGATGCAAGGATTAAAGGGAGTTTAATTGCACAAAAAGAAATTGAAATTGCTAAGGATTTAAATTTAGTATTTGATGATTCTTATCTCAATATTTTTAAAGATTTTAATCTTGAAGTAGTAGAGGTAGTTAAGGAACCGAGTTTAGATTTGATTTCTTGGAAAGAAGTAAATAATTGATTAAAATTTAGGTCCTATATAAATAGGTCCTTATTTTTTTACTTAATTTGCAGGATAATAATTATATTAACAGGAATTACAATATAAATTTACTTTATTGAGGAGTGGATAAGGTGTTTAGATATTTAACGACAGGAGAATCACATGGTAAAGCAGTAACTGCAGTAATTGAAGGATTACCAGCCAATTTAAAGTTAACACCTAAATATATAAATAATGAGTTAGCTCGTAGACAAGGTGGTTATGGTCGAGGAGGTAGAATGAAATTAGAGAATGATCAAGTAGAGATAATGTCAGGTATTAGAGCTAATTATACTCTAGGTAGTCCAATTACTTTTCAAATTAAGAATAAGGATTGGGTGAATTGGCAAGAGATAATGTCTCCTACAGGAGATGGGGGCTATGACCAAGGTGAAGTAAAGATTAAGAAGGATAAAAAAGTTAAAAGAGTAGAACCTAAGGTAACTAAACCACGGCCTGGACATGCTGATTTAGCTGGAAGTTTAAAATATGACCAACAAGATATTAGAAATATATTAGAAAGAGCTAGTGCACGAGAAACAGCAGCTCGAGTAGCAGTTGGAGCTGTGGCAAAACAGTTTTTAAGAGAATTTGGGATTAAGGTTATTAGTCATATAGTTCAAATAGGAAGTATAAAAGCAGAAGATAAAGATTTAGCGGTTAATCAGATAATAGATAATGTAGATAGCTCACCGGTTAGGACTCTTGATGCTCAAGCAGAAGAAGAGATGATAGCAGAGATTAAAAATGCAAAAGAAGAAGGAGACTCATTAGGAGGAGTTTTTGAAGTAGTAACTACTAATTTACCGATAGGATTAGGAAGCCATGTTCAATGGGATAGAAAATTAGATGGTAGATTAGCTCAAGCTTTAATGAGCATTCAAGCAATTAAAGGAGTTGAAGTTGGTTTAGGTTTTAAAGCTGCTGGGAAACCAGGGTCGCAGGTGCATGATGAGATTATATATAAATCTGAATTTAAACATAAAAGTAATAATGCAGGCGGTATAGAAGGTGGTATGACTAATGGAGAACCTTTAAGAGTTAAAGCTGCAATGAAGCCAATTCCTACATTATATCAGCCGCTAGAATCAGTAGACTTGGAGACAAAGGAAAAGTTTAAAGCCAGTGTAGAACGTTCTGATGTAACAGCGGTGCCTGCTGCAGGAGTAGTAGGAGAAGCAGTAGTTGCTATTGAACTAGCTAAGGCTTGGCTAGAGAAGTTTGGTGGAGATAGTATGGCAGAAGTAAAGAGAAATTATGAAAGTTATATAGAATCCTTAAAAAACAGATAAAATACTTAAAGAAGAGGTAAAAAGTTATGAGTAAGAATATAGTATTAATTGGATTCATGGGAACTGGGAAGAGTACAGTAGGTAAAGAATTAGCTGATAAATTAGGAATGAAGTTTGTTGATTCAGATGAAGTTATTAAAGAAGATAGTGATAAAACAATTGAAGAAATTTTTGCTGAGGATGGAGAGGATTACTTTAGAAATTTAGAAACTAAAGTTATATCTGATTTAAGTCAAAGAGATAATTTAGTAATTTCAACTGGTGGTGGAGTAGTACTTAAAGAAAACAACATAAAGCTTTTAAATCAAAATGGAATTGTTATTCTACTTACAGCAACACCTGAAGTAATTTTAATGCGGGTGAAAAATACTGATAGACCTCTATTACAAGTTGAAAAACCATTAGAGAAGATTAAAGAATTACTTGCAGAACGTGAAGAGTTTTATAATATTGCTAAATATCAAGTAGACACCTCTAGTTTAGAAGTGGATGAAGTCATAAAGAAGATTGAAGAGATAATTATTGGAAGTGAAGGTGATTAAAACTCTATGGAACTAGTAGGAGTAGATTTAGAAGAAAGAAGCTATGAGATTAAAATAGGAGCTGGACTATTAGCAAATTTAGGTCAATCTTTAATTGATTTAGATATCAAAGCAGGTACTAAAATTTTAATTATTACTGACAAAAGAGTTAATGATTTATATGGTTCTGAAATTAATCAAAGACTAGAAGAAACTGATTTTGAATTTAAGATAATTGTTGTGCCTGAAGGTGAGAAATCTAAAAGTTTAAATATGACCAAAGTATTATATGATGAAGCTGTTGATTTTGGATTAGATCGTAGTTCATTAATTATAGCTTTTGGCGGAGGAGTAATAGGTGATTTAGCAGGTTTTATAGCTGCTACCTATATGCGAGGTGTGCCATTTATACAGATTCCTACTACTTTGTTGGCTCAAGTAGATAGTAGTGTAGGAGGTAAGACAGCCGTTAATCATGAAGCAGGGAAGAATTTAATAGGAGCCTTTTATCAACCTGAGTTGGTTTTAATAGATTTAGAGGTTTTAAATACCTTAGATCAGCGGGATGTTAGGTCAGGATTAGCTGAGGTAATCAAATATGGAGTCATTTGGGATAAAGAATTTTTTAATTATTTACAGGCTAATCATAAAGAAATTAAAGAATTAGATTTAGATGTTTTAGCTAAAGTTATTCAGCGGTCTTGCCAGATTAAAGCTGAAGTAGTTGCTAAAGACGAGAAGGAATTAGGATTGAGAGCTATTTTAAATTATGGACATACTATTGGTCATGCTATTGAAGCTTTAGCTGGATATGGGGAGTATCGTCATGGAGAAGCGGTAGCAATTGGGATGATCAGCGCTATGGAATTAGCGTACAAATTAGATATGGTAACTAAAGAGGAAGTAGAGGCGCAAACAGAATTAATTAATAATTTTGGATTACCTACTACTATTAATAAGTTAAGACTTGATCAGATAATCTCTAAGACTAAACAAGATAAGAAAGTAAAAGATGGTGAGGTTAATTTTATTCTACCTAATTCTATTGGAGAAGTAGAGATAGTAAGTGGAGTAAAAAACGAAGTATTGACAGAGGTATTGGCTAAACAGTTACGTTAGGGGGAGTAAGTATGTATTTAGTCATTCATGGTCCTAATTTAAACTTATTAGGTAAAAGGGAACCAGAAGTTTATGGGAATTTAACTTTAGAAGATATTAATCAGCAATTAAAAGATTTAGCTGTTGATTTAGAAATAGAGCTAACAATTACTCAGTTAAATGGAGAAGGAGAGATTGTGGATTGTATTCATCAAGCTTTAAATGATGAAATTGAAGGAATATTAATTAATCCTGGAGCTTATACTCATTATAGTATAGCCATTAGAGATGCCATATCTGGAGTAGAAATACCAACAGTAGAGGTGCATTTAAGTAACATTTATCAACGAGAAGATTTTAGACATAAATCGGTTATTGCTCCAGTAGTAAAGGGGCAGGTATCAGGATTAGGTTTAAATAGTTATTTATTAGGGTTAAGAGGGTTGGTCAGTGAAGTTTGGTAAGAGATTATCAAGCTAAAAAGTAATAGCTAGCATAAGCTTATGACCAGCTTTGTTCTTTAAGCTGGACAAAAGGGGCAGGTATCAGGATTAGGTTTAGATAGTTATTTATTAGGGTTAAGAGGGTTGGTTTAGATAAAAAGCAAGTGATGAAAGAAAGGGAATGATATAATGGAAGGAAGAATAAAATTAGTACGTAATAAATTAGATGAATTAAATTTAGATGGAATTATGATTAATAATCCCCAAAATCGTTATTATATGACTGGCTTTACCGGTACAGCTGGAACCATATTAATTACTAAAAAAACTGCTAAGATAATTACAGATTTTCGTTATACTGAACAAGCTAAAGAGCAGGCTGTTGATTATGAAATAGTTGAACATGGCAACTCTAAACTTGAGACTTTAAGCGAGGAGTTAAAAGATTTAGAGATAAATAGATTAGGATTTGAGGCTGCTTACGAAACATATAAGCAGTATAATAAATACCAAGATAAATTTGGTTTTTTAGAGCTGGTTTCTACTAAAGGTTTAGTCGAAGAGTTGAGAAAGATAAAGGATGCTTCTGAAATTAAGGAGGTTAAGAAAGCAGTAAAGATTGCTGACCAAGCTTTTGATCACATTTTAGATTACATAGAACCTGGTTTGACTGAAAGAGAAGTGAGTTTAGAATTAGAATATTTTATGAAAAAACAAGGTGCTACTGATAATGCTTTTGATTTTATTGTAGCGTCAGGTAAACGTGGAGTACTTCCACATGGAGTAGCTACTGATAAGGAGTTAGAAGCTGGAGATATGTTAACATTAGATTTAGGTTGTGTTTATAGAGGATATAATTCTGATTTAACCAGAACTATTATTATAGGAGCAGAGCCGACAGAGAAGCAAGAAGAAGTTTATCAAATAGTATTAAAAGCTCAATTAGCAGCAATAGATGCTATTAAACCAGGTAAGACAGGAGCAGAGGTTGATAAGATAGCTCGAGAGATTATCACTAAAGCTGGATATGGAGAGAATTTTGGACATGGATTAGGTCATGGAGTAGGTTTACAAGTTCATGAAGAACCTCGCCTTGCTAAGACTGGTAAAACAAAATTAGAATCAGGAATGATAGTTACTGTGGAACCTGGGATTTATCTACCTGATTGGGGTGGAGTGAGGATTGAGGATATAGTAGAAGTTACTATAGATGGATGTAGAATTTTAACAGAAGCCTCTAAAGAATTGATTAGAGTTTAATTAAGGGTTTAAGCAGGAGATTGGGAAGAAAAGCTAGAATTATAGAGGTGATTCAAAATAATAAGGAGGTTTAAGTGTTGATTTCAACTAATGATTTTAGAACAGGAATGACGATTGAATTAGATGGAGATCTTTATAAAATTATTAATTACGAACATACTAAACCAGGTAAAGGTGGAGCATTTATACAGACTGAATTAAAGAATCTAGATACTGGGTCTACAACAACTAAAAGATTTAGGTCTGGTGAAAAAGTAAATAAGGCCTATATTGAAACTAAGCCGTATCAATATTTATATCGCAGTGGTGAAGATTTTGTTTTTATGGACAAAGAGACTTATGAACAGATTAATTTAAATGAAGAAACATTAGGTGAAGCTATTAAATACTTAAAAGAGAATGAAGAGTTAGAACTTAAACTTTATGAAGAAGAAGTTATTGGAGTAAATATACCTAGCTCTGTAGAATTAGCAGTAGCAGATGCACCTCCAGCTATAAAAGGAAATACAATAAGTGGAGGTTCTAAAGTTGTAACATTAGAAACTGGAGCAGAAGTAAAGGTACCTCTCTTTATTGAAGCGGGAGATATCTTAAAGATAGATACTCGGACTGATGAATATATTGAGAGAGTTTAAAATATAATTTAAGTTAGATATAAATATTAATCTATATGATTTTAAAAGTGTGCTGAGATTTCTCAGCACACTTTTTTTATTTTATTTGCATATTTTTACCAATAAATTAATATAAATTATAAAGAGGTGGTTAACTTATGGTCAATAAAATACAAAAAGATATTATACCTATCTTAGCAACTAAATTGAGAGAAATATTAAAACAGGTTGACACTAAAATTTTGAGAGTAACTGAAGAGGTTAGACTTAGAATTAATCAACCATTAATCTTGAATTTAAATAATGGTGAAGCCATCTTAACTGAGAGAGGAAAAATAACTTCAAATCCTAAACAAGCTTATCAGATTACTCAAAGAGATTTGAAAGATACTATGAATTTAATGACCCAGAATTCTTTATATGCTTTAGAAGAAGAATTAAGACAGGGATATTTAACATTAGAAGGAGGACATCGAGTAGGTTTTGTAGGAAGGGTGATAACCAATTCAGAAAAGATAGAATTAATTAAAGAATTTACTGGTTTAAATATTAGAATAGCTAAAGAAGTGATTGGTGCAGCGGATTCAGTAATTAAGAAAATTATTAAAAATAAAGATATGATTTATAATACTTTAATTATTTCACCTCCCCAGTGTGGTAAGACAACCCTTCTTCGTGATTTAACTAGACAATTAAGTAACGGATTACCGTCAATAGATTTATCAGGTTTAAAGATAGGGGTGGTTGATGAAAGAGGAGAAATAGGTGGAAATTATCAAGGGATTGCTCAAAATCAATTAGGAATTAGGACTGACATATTAGCTAATTGTCCTAAATCTGAAGGAATGCTTTTATTAATTAGATCTATGTCTCCAGAGGTAATCGTTACTGATGAAATAGGCAGTCATAAAGATGTCCAGGCTATTTTAGAAGCAATTAATGCTGGAGTTAAGATTATTGCTTCAGTTCATGGAAGTGACTTAGCAGAAATAAAAAGGAGACCAGCCTTAAAAGGGTTACTAAATCAAAAACTTTTCCGACGTTTTATTATTCTAAGTAGGAGAAGTGGGCCAGGAACAGTAGAAAAGATTCTAGGAGAAAATAAAGAAAGGATTAGAGGAAGAAGGCGGATAGGATGATTAAGATTCTAGGGAGCGTATTGATAATTGGAGCTAGTACTTGGCTAGGGTTTGCAATAGCTCAGGACTTGATTTTAAGGACTAAGCAACTACAAGAATTACAGACGGCCTTTCGGCTGTTAGAAACAGAAATCATGTATACTGCCACTCCTTTACCAAAAGCTTTATTGAAAATAGGAGAGAAGGTTAATTCACCTATAGCCGATTTATTTTTAAAATGCGAAGTGATTTTAAAGAATGAGTTAGGCATTACTGCTGATCAGGCATGGAATCGAGCAGTAGAAAAAATAATACCTAAAACCGCTTTAACTTATGATGATAAAAAAATATTGACTAGTTTTGGAAAAAACTTAGGTAATTCTAGCCGTGAATATCAGGAAAAGAATCTAAAATTTATTCAAGAACAATTAAAGTTAGCGGAGAAAAACTCAGTAACAATTAAAGAAGATAGAGTTAAAATTTGGAGGTACTTTGGGGTTTTAGGAGGGGGATTAATAGTCATCTTACTCTATTGAGCAAATCTTTATTTGGTGGAAGGAGCGGAATAGATGAATGTAGATTTAATATTTAAGATTGCCGGTTTAGGAATCCTAATTTCTATCTTCAATATAGTTTTAGAACAAGCAAATAAAGAGGAACAAGCAGAGATGTTAACATTAGTAGGAGTAATTATAGTCTTAATGATTGTTATTCGCTTAATTAACGATTTATTTACAAGTGTACGACAGATATTTGGTTTTTAATGAGGTGGTCTGATGCAAATAATTCAGATCGTAGGATTAGGTCTGATAGTAACTATTTTAGCTACTATAGTTAAAGAAAAAGAGCCAGAGATTGCTTTACAATTAAGTTTAGTAGTAGGAATTATGATTTTTAGTTTAATGTTAGGTAAGATTATAGCTATTATAGATCTTTTACGAAATCTAGCTTTAAAAGCTAATATTAATTTAATCTATTTAGATACTATTCTTAAAGTTATAGGGATTGCTTATATTGCAGAATTTGGAGCAGCTATTTGTCGAGATGCTGGTCAGAGTATTATAGCTTCAAAGGTAGAGTTTGCAGGTAAAGTATTAATTATGGTCTTGGCTATTCCAATTATGTTAGCAATTTTAGAATCAGTAATGCAATTAATGCCATAAATTCATTAGAAATCAAAGGTGTGAGTTAGTTGGAGATTAATAAGAAGGTTATCTTAGTTACTATATTTATAATTGTCATGAGTCAATTAATAGTTGGGCAAAGTTGGGCTCAAGATAGAGAAGATGTTAAGAATAAGAATCGACAATTAATGGATAATCAGTTAGAAAAACTGGATTTAAAACAGATTAAGGAGCAGATAGACAAGTTAAATAGGGAAGCAGGAGAATATTTACCGAAACTAACTTTAAATGATGTTGTTAATCTTTTTACTAATGGAGAGTTTAATTTAAAATTCAAGGCTATCTTTACAGGTATGTTAAAATATCTGTTTAAAGAAATAGTAGTTAACTTTAAATTATTAGGGCAATTGATTATTCTGGCTGTAATAGCTGCAGTTTTAAAGACCTTCCAAAATTCTTTTGCCCAACAAGATATAAGTCGATTAGTTAATAGCATAGTTTATTTAGTCCTAGTAATTATTGCTCTTAATTCATTTAAAATAGCAATTAATGTTGGGGTACAAGCAATAGATGATATGGTTAGTATAATGCAAGCCTTATTACCAACTCTACTGACATTATTGGTAGCAGTAGGAAATATTACTTCGGCAGCACTCTTTCAGCCGATTACTTTCTTAATAGTTAACTTATTGAGTGTATTAATTAAGAATATTATCTTCCCATTAATATTATTTTCAGCAATTTTAGCAGTAGTAAATAATATTTCAGATAATTTTAATATTTCTGGTTTAGTTAAGTTGATTAGTGAAATAAATGTAGGTTTACTAGGAGCTTTTTTAACTGTATTTATTGGAGTCTTAGTAGTACAAGGAACAGCTGGAGCAGTAGGTGATGGAGTTACTATTAGAACTGCTAAGTACTTAAGTGGTGCTTTTGTACCGGTAATAGGTGGGATCTTTGCAGATGCTTTAGATATGATAATTGGTGGTTCATTATTGATCAAGAATGCTTTAGGTTTATTAGGAGTAATTATTATCTTTCTTTTCTGTACTTTTTCACTAATAAAAATAATAGCTTTAATCTTTATTTATAAGTTTGCTGGGGCTGTTATCCAGCCAATTAGTGATTCTAAAATAGTAACTTGTTTAAATGATTTAGGTAATAGCTTAATACTAGTTTTTGCTTCTGTACTTTCAGTAGCATTAATGTTTTTTATTACCTTAACTATCTTAATTGGAGTAGCTAATATGACAGTAATGCTGAGGTGAATTAAATGATAACTTATTTAGAAGTATGGATTAAGAATTTAGTATTAATTATGATCTTAACTTCATTTGTGGAATTATTACTACCTAAAAATAAATTAGAGAAGTATATACGAGTAGTATTAGGATTATTTATTGTAATAGCGATTTTAAATCCCATTTTAAATCTCTTTAGTGGCAATTATGATCTGCGAGAGATAACTGATCTATTAACCGTCCCAAAGAATAATACAGGGCAGATGGCAAGTATAATGCAAAGAGGGCAGGAATTAAAAAATAATAATCAATCTAAAGCTAGAAGTAATTATAAAAAACAGCTTGCTAAACAGATTAATGCCTTATTATCTTTTGATGATAATTTACCTCAGACTTCTATAGTTGTTAACTTACAAGCCAATAATCAAATTGAAAATATAATAGTTAAATTAACAGGGAAGAAAATTTCAAATAATTTTAGTCAAATTAAACCGATTGAAGTAAGTAATGTTGGAGATGAAAATCAGGAGAAGATTGAGGACAAAAGAGAATATTCTCAAGCAAAAGTTAGTAAACAAATCAAGGAAAGATTAGCTGACTTTTATGGTTTAAGTATTAACCAAATTTTAATTCAGGCAGAATGATTTAGTTGGAGTGGGGGGAAGATAATGGCCGACAGTAAAGAATCTAAAGGAATAATTGATCAGATATTTAGTGGTAATATATTAAGTGGAAATAATGGCAAACTAGTACGAAGATTGATTATCCTAATATTTGCGGGAATTGTATTCATCACTTTAGGTAATTTAGCAGATTCTGATAGGCATTCTCAGGTTAGTCCTGTAAAGGATTCCAATATAAAAGTTAGTAAACAGAATTCTCAAAGCTATGACCCTGAATCAATGATGGAAGAAAAACTAGTTAAAACTTTAAGTAATATTTCAGGAGTCAGAAAGGTAGCAGTAGATATAACATTAGACACTAGTTCTAAATATGAATATGCTAGAAATAATAATATTTCATCTAAATTAACAGATGAAGTAGATAGTAATGGTGGGGAGCGACAGATAGAACAGGAAGATAGACAACAAGAAGTAGTAATTATTCGTAATAATGATGGTAGTGAGGAAGCTGTGGTCAAAAAAGAGATAAAGGCACAGATAAGAGGGGTAATGGTAGTAGCACAAGGCGCTGAATCTTCTTATATTAAGGCTAATTTAATTTCAGCGGTTAAAGTAGGCTTAGGAGTACCTGCATATAAGATAGTTGTATTACCAATGAAAAGGTAGGTGAAAGAAATGTCAATCGTTTTACGTAAGAAAGTAATATGGTTTTTGGTGTTAATGTTATGGGTGGGGATGGTATCAGCAATTGTTGTTTATAATGTGGATGATTCAGTTCCAGCTAATGAATTAAAAATCAATGAAAAAATTAAGCCAGAAGAAAAGTTAAGGTTAGCAGAACAGAAGGCAGTCAGTGTAGCTAAAGTGAATCAAAAGGTAAAGAATGAGAAGAAAGATTTTTTTGTAGAATATAGATTAGAGCGAGATAAGATTAGAAGTGAACAAGTGAATTTATTAAGAGAGATGATTAATAATCCAAACTCAAATCAGGATTTAAAGAGTAAAGCTCAGAATAGATTATTAGGTATAACTAAAAACCTTGAAAAAGAAATGGAAATAGAGAGTTTAATCAGAGCTAGAGGGTATAAAGATGCAATTACCTTTATTCACCAAAATTCTGTAGATATAATTGTTTCAACTAAAGGGTTAAAGAAGAAGGATGTTGCTAAAATAGGTGATATTGTGGCTAAAACTACAGGTTTAGGATTAGAAGATATTACGATTATAGAAAAAACTCTTAGTTAATAGATTGACAAAATCACTAAAAAACTATATAATAGTTAAATAAGGCTATACAACTCAGGTTATAAATATACAGACCTGAGTTTTTTTATAAATAAATTTAAAATTCATACAAGGTTTACTTTATCTAAAAGCAGTTCAAAAAAGGAAATTATAATTAAGTCTAGAAAGTAATATTATGAGAAAAATAGGAGGGAGAAGTATGTCAACACAGGTTAAAATAACAGATACTACCTTACGTGATGCTCATCAATCATTGTGGGCTACGAGGATGCGTACTGAAGATATGTTACCTATAGTTGGTAAATTAGATGAAGCTGGTTATCATTCTATGGAAGTTTGGGGTGGAGCTACTTTTGATGTTTGTATGAGATATTTAAAAGAAGATCCTTGGGAAAGGCTAAGGTTATTAAATAAATATATTCGCAAAACTCCATTGCAGATGTTATTAAGAGCTCAGAATGTAGTTGGTTATAAACATTACCCCGATGATGTAGTGCGAAAATTCGTTGAGAAAGCAGCCGAGAATGGAATAGATATTTTTAGAATTTTTGATGCATTAAACGATGTTAGAAATATGAAGACAGCCTTAGAAGCAGTTAAAGAGTCAGGAGCTCATGCTCAAGCAACAGTAGTATATACAGTAAGTCCAGTACATACTATTGATCATTATGTAGAGACAGCTACTACTTTAGAAAACATGGGGGCAGATTCCATCTGTATTAAAGATATGGCTGGATTATTAAAACCTTATAGGGCTTATGAATTAGTAACTGCCTTTAAGGAAGCACTAGACATTCCAATTCAAGTACATAGTCATTATATTGGAGGTTTAGCAATTTCTACTTATCTTAAGGCAATAGAGGCAGGTGCTGATGTAGTTGATACTGCTACGGCATCATTGGCTTTTGGTTCTTCACAACCGCCAGTAGAAACAGTAACAGCTATTTTAAGTGATACTGAATATGATACAAAACTGGAATTAGAACATTTATTTGATATAGATCGTTATTTTGAGCAAGTTAGAAGAAACCGTGGATTTGAAAGAGGAGTCACTAGAATTACTGATATGCAGACTTTTTCTCATCAAGTTCCTGGTGGAATGATATCTAATTTGGTTTCACAGTTAGAACAACAAGATTCCTTAGATAGAATTCATGATGTTTTGAAGGAAATTCCAAAAGTAAGAAAAGAATTAGGATATCCACCATTAGTAACTCCAACTAGTCAAATAGTAGGAACTCAAGCAGTATTTAATGTTTTATTAGGTGAAAGGTATAAAGTTATACCAGATGAAGTTAAATCATACATTAAAGGTTATTATGGAAAACCACCAGCAGAGATAGATCCTAAGATTAGAGAGAAAGCAGTTGGGGATGAAAAGATAATAACTTGTCGTCCTGCTGACTTGTTAGATCCAATGTTAGATGATATTAAGGATGAAGTAGAACATTATGTAGAAAAAGAAGAAGATTATATTTCTTATGCATTATTTCCACAAGTTGGTTTAAAGTTTTTAAAAGAACGAAAGCAAGAGAAAGATATATTTGGAGAAAATGAAGAAGGAGTAGTAAAGGAGGAAGAAGAAATGAATTTCAAAGAAATTAAAGAGTTAGTTGAAATATTGAATGAAACTGATATTTCTGAGATTAACTTAGAAGGTGATGGTACTAAGGTCAATATCAAGAAAGGCGGAGTCATAGCCAAAGAAGTTACAAAGTCAGTAGAAAATACAGAAGTGCAACCTCAAGTGCAGTCTACATCTAAAAATGTAGAACAACAGGAGGCTAAAGGTGTGCAGGAAGAAGTAACAGAAACTGTTGCTGGTGGAGAGAAGATTGAAGCACCTATGGTAGGTACTTTTTATCGAGCACCATCTCCAGATGCAGATCCATTTGTAGAAGTAGGAGATATTGTTGAAGAAGGAGATACACTATGTATTATAGAAGCAATGAAATTAATGAATGAGATTGAAGTTGAATATAAAGCTAAAATAATAGATATTTTAGTTGATGATGCAGAACCTATCGAATATGGTCAACCATTATTTGTAGTAGAGAAATTATAGTAGGTAGTTAATAGATGAGATCTAGAGATGGAGAGGTTGTGATATAATGTTTGAGAAAATTTTGATTGCTAATCGTGGTGAGATTGCTTTAAGAATAATTAGGGCCTGTAAAGAGTTAGGGGTTGAAACAGTAGCTGTTTATTCAGAAGCCGATAAGGATGCATTACATGTTAGGTATGCCGATGAAGCTTATTGTATCGGTCCACCGTCCTCTACTGACAGTTATTTAGATATTCCCAGCATCATTGCTACAGCAGATATAGTTGGAGTAGATGCAATTCACCCTGGATACGGGTTTTTGTCGGAAAATGCTCATTTTGCTGAAGTCTGTGAAACATGTGGGATTAAGTTTATCGGTCCATCAGCAGAGAATATGGAAAAAATGGGTGATAAATCTGTAGCTAGAGAGACTATGATTGCTGCCGATGTTCCGGTTGTTCCCGGAACAGAAGGTGGTTTAGATGATGAAGATGAAGCTATAAGAATAGCAGAAGAGATTGGTTATCCAGTCATTGTTAAAGCAGCTTTTGGTGGTGGTGGGCGTGGAATGAGAACTGCCCATAATGAAGATGATTTAATCCAAGCTATTCAAACTGCTAGTTCAGAAGCAAAAGCTGCTTTTGGTAATGCGGAGGTTTATCTAGAAAAATATATAGAAGAACCACGTCATATTGAATTTCAGATTTTAGCTGATGAACATGGTAATATAATTCATTTAGGAGAGAGAGATTGTTCGATTCAACGGCGGCATCAAAAGGTAATTGAAGAAGCTCCTTCTCCTGCTTTAGACCCAGAATTAAGAGAAGAAATGGGGAAAGCAGCAATTAAAGCAGCTAAAGCAGTTAATTATAGTAATGCTGGGACTGTTGAATTCTTATTAGATACACATAATAACTTCTATTTTATTGAAATGAATACTAGAATTCAGGTAGAGCATCCAGTGACAGAGCTAGTTACTGGCATTGATCTCATTAAAGAACAGGTTAAAGTTGCTACTGGTCAAGAATTAGAATATACTCAAGATGATATTGAATTTGATGGGGCAGCTATTGAATGTCGAATTAATGCTGAGGACCCATATAATGACTTTAGACCATCCCCTGGTAAGTTAGAAGAATATTTAGTACCAGGTGGATTAGGAGTTAGAGTTGATAGTTGTGCTTATCCTGGATACTTAATTCCACCTTATTATGATTCCATGGTGGCGAAATTAATCGTTTGGGGCAAAGATAGAGAAGAGGCAATTACAAGGATGTTAAGATCTTTAGATGAGTATGAAATTTCTGGCATTAAAACTACTATACCTTTTCATAAGATAGTCTTGAATAATGCTTTCTTTAGAAAAGGAGAATTTTATACTAACTTCATTCAACGTAGAATTGGTAATGAATTAGATTAATGCTGGTAATTATTGGTTATAATATACATGAATTATTTATAATATATTTAAATGAAATATATAGAATAAATTTAGTTAATAACAACTAGGGGGTGGAAGTTATGACTAAAAATGAGAATGAGGTAGGAACAGTTAGAATAGCTAATGAAGTAGTAGGGATTATAGCTAGTTTAGCAGCTACAGAGGTAGAAGGTGTGGCTGGAATGAGTGGAGGCATTGCCGGCGGTATTGCGGAGATGTTAAAGAAGAAATCATCTAAAGGCGTTAAAGTTGAGGTTGGTGAAAAAGAAGCAGCCATTGATCTTTATATGATTGTAGAATATGGGAGTAAGATTCCAGATGTTGCTTGGCAAGTCCAAGATAATGTACGGCAAGCAATTGAAGATATGACAGGTTTAAAAGTAGTAGAGGTTAATGTTCATGTGCAAGGAATTAATTTTGAAGAAGAAGAAGAAGAAGAAGTACAAGAAGTAATAGATGAGACTAGAGTTAAATAAGCGATGAAGTAACTAACCCTTACTTAAATAGCAAGGGTTAGTTATATTTTTACTTAGGAAAGGAGATTTAAATGAAGATTGTAGACCGGATTATTATTTTAGTTTTTACAATTATTTTAATTTTTGTTTCATTAGGAATGATGTTATCAGCTTTTGAATTAATCCCACAAAGTTATATAACTAATTTTGTTATGCAATATTATGGTAGAGTAGAAGTTGGAATTATTGGTCTTATTTTCTTTATAATATCTATTAGAATTCTCCATCCTTTATTTAGTAAGAATAAAAAGCCGAACGCAATAGTTCAAGAAACTAGTTTAGGACAAGTACAACTGTCTTTGGTTGCTATTGATGCTTTAGTTAAAAAAGTAGTTATCCAGACGAGAGGTGTTAAGGAACTTAAATCTGACTTAGAGGTTAGTGAAGATGGTTTGAGAGTGGTTTTGGAAGTTATTGTAACTCCTGACATCAATATTCCAGAATTGACTGAGGAATTACAAGAGCAGATTAGCGAGTATTTAGACCAGACTACAGGAATTATGGTTAGCCAGATAGAAATTTTGGTAGATAATATTGCTCAAGACTCTAATTTGAGAGTAGAGTAAGGGGTGCTAATAATGGAAAAGGAAATATTTGAAAAGGTTTTAACCCTTCTCTATGAATATAGAGGGAGGGCAATAGGAGCTCTACTGGGTTTATTATTTAGTTTTGTTTTTATAAATTTTGGATTTATTTTAACAGTCTTTATTTTTGCATGTATTTTTGTAGGTTATTACATAGGAAGAAAGTATGACCAACAAGAAGATCTTCGGGAAATAATTGATGATATTTTACCACCTCGTAGATAAGAATCTTTATTTTTATTACCACCTGAATTAAGGTGGTTTTTGCATGTTTTATAGATAAAATGTTAAACTAAAGATAGAGTTAACATAAGGAGGAGAAGATATGGCTAAAAAATATAGTAGACATAAAGCACGTAAAATTGCATTACAGACATTATATCAGATGGATATAAATGAAGAAGATTTAGAAAAAAACTTAGAAATGTTGAAAAGTAGGATGGATATTAATAATTTAGAGTTAGAAGCTGCCTTTTTAGAAGATGCAGTTAGAGGTACATATGAATATTTAGATCAGATTGATGAAAAATTAAATCGAAGTGCTGAGGGTTGGAAGGTAAGTAGAATGGCAAAGGTAGATAGAAATATATTACGTTTGGCTGTATATGAAATTTTATACCGAGATGATATTCCTATAGAAGTATCTATTGATGAAGCAGTAGAGTTGGCTAAAGATTTTGCAACAGATAAATCTCCAGCTTTTATCAATGCAGTTTTAGGTAAAGTACTAGACGAGTAGGAGGATATCAATTATGGGGTTAATTTTAGGGATTGATACGAGCAACTATACTACTTCAGTGGCTTTAATGGACGAAGAAGGTAATTTAATAACTGAAGTTAGAGAATTGTTAACGGTACAAAAAGGGGAGCGCGGTTTACGTCAATCAGAAGCTGTCTTTAAGCATGTTGAACAGTTTCCAGAAGTAATTAATGGATTAGATTATACTACTTTTAGAGAAGAATTAGTTAAAGTAGTCGTCAGTGATCGGCCTAGAAACGATATTGATTCTTATATGCCTGTCTTTAGAGTCGGTGAAGGACAGGCTAAAAGTATTGCTAAATTATTTCAAATTCCTTTACAGAAATTTTCTCATCAAGAGGGACATCTGATGGCAGGGATTTGGTCAGCAGGTGGTCCTAATGTTAAAGAATTTTTAGCTGTTCATCTTTCTGGAGGAACTACAGATATTTTAAAGGTAACTAAAAAGAATGATAATGGATTTAGAATAGAAAAATTAGGTTCAGCAGTTGATTTACATGCTGGTCAATTTGTAGATAGAGTGGGGGTTAAGTTAGGGCTTAATTTTCCTGCGGGTCCTGAATTAGAAGAAATGGCTAAATCAGGAAAGAAAGGAGAAGTAATCTTACCTTCTTCAGTAAATGGCTATAATATTAGTTTTTCTGGCCCTAATTCTGCTGCCATGCGAGCTATTGAAGCAGGAAAATGTTCAGAGGATATTGCTTTGGCTGTACAGTCCTGTATTGCTAAAGCATTGGAAAAGGTATTAAGATTAGCTTTATCTGAGCATAAGATAGAGCAAACTTTAATAGTAGGAGGAGTAGCAGCCAACCAATATATTAGGCAAAGATTGAAGAAGAAGCTGGAACATCCTGCGGTTGGTGGTAGGCTTTTCTTTGCTGAACCTAAATTTAGTAGTGATAATGCCGTAGGAATTGCTGCTTTAGGTTTAGACTCAATATAATCTGCAAATAGAATAATTTTCTAAAAATTATTAAAATAGAAAGGTATTTTATTACAGTTTGGTGAATAAATAATATGGTGAGACCTTTACTTTAATTATAATTAAAGTAATAATTATACAAGAAAGCCGTTCTTTTTCTAAGGAGAAGGTCTTGTCAAATATTTATTCATGGAGGGATTCTAAAAATGTCAGAGGAAACTTTGATCTTAGATGGTAGTGTTAAGTCAAAAGAGATTCAGGAAGAAATTAAAAGAGAAGTGGAAAAGTTAGAAGATGAGGAGGGGGTTGTACCTAAATTATCTATCGTTTTTGCCGGTAATAATCCTGCTTCAAAATCTTATATTAAACTTCAACAAAGAATTTGTGATAAAGTAGGTATTGAGTCAGAAGTAGTTGACTTACCAGGAGATATTTCTGAGGAAGACTTATTGGCAGAATTGGATGACTTAAATAATGATGATGATGTTAATGGTATTTTAATTCAAATGCCTTTACCAGACCAGGTGGATGACGATAAAGTGATTAGATCTATTGATCCTGATAAAGATCTTGATGCTTTTCACCCTTATAATATCGGAGAGTTAGTAATTGATGGGGATGCATATGTTCCGTGTACTCCAGAAGGAGTTATGGCCTTATTTGACATGTATGACATTGAGTTAAAAGGTAAAGATGTAACTGTAGTTGGTCATAGTAATATAGTTGGTAAGCCAATGGCGCTTCTATTATTAAATAGAAATGCTACAGTCTCTGTTTGTCATATTGATACTAAGGATACTGCTAGTTATACTACAGAATCAGATATTGTCATTGTGGCTGCAGGAGTACCTAATTTAATTACGGCTGATATGGTTAAAGAAGGAGCAATTGTAATTGATGTGGGAATTAATGAAGTAGATGGAAAAATAGTAGGCGATGTTGATTTTGAAAATGTAAAAGAGAAAGCAAGTGCAATTACTCCTGTACCTGGAGGAGCAGGCCCGATGACTATTGCTATGTTATTAAAAGATACGGTTCAATCTTGTAAGGATATGTTAGCTAACTAATAGTTATATTAATATTAATAAAGATGCCAGGAGTCAGTTTAAATTAACGACACTTGGCATCTTTATTGTTGTGTAGCCTTCTCACTTTCTAACTTGGGCTCTAATTAATACTAAATAAGGAGTTATTAAATTAATTATGAAACAAAAGATAATTACAGTAACAGAGTTAACTAAATACATTAAAAGTAAATTAGAGCAAGATGAATTATTGAGTAATCTCTTAATTACTGGTGAAGTATCTAATTTTCATCATCATAGTTCAGGACATATGTATTTTACTCTTAAAGATGAGAATACACAAATAAGTGGTGTGATGTTTAGAAGTTATAATCAGAATTTAAAATTTGAACCTGAAAATGGAATGCAAGTATTAGCTACCGGTTATGTCAGTGTTTATGAACCAAGAGGTCAATACCAATTTTATGTAAAAGATTTACAGCCTGATGGTGTCGGGGCTTTACATATTGCTTATGAACAATTAAAAGAACGGCTAGAAAAAGCAGGATTTTTTGCAGAAGAGTATAAAAAAGAGATTCCTAAGATTCCTAAAAAGATAGGAGTTATTACTTCCCCAACAGGTGCAGCTATTCGTGATATTTTATCAGTTATTAAAAGAAGATTTGCTAATGTTTCAATCTTAATTGCACCAGCTACGGTACAAGGGGACCATGCTGTTCCTACGTTAGTAAATGCTCTAGAAATACTGAATCAACAAGATGATGTTGATGTAATTATTATGGGAAGAGGCGGAGGATCATTAGAAGATCTTTGGGCTTTTAACGAAGAGGAGTTAGCTAGAGCTATCTTTGATTCTAAAGTTCCAGTTATATCTGCTGTAGGCCATGAGACGGATTATACTATCTCTGATTTTGTAGCAGATTTAAGAGCTCCTACTCCGTCAGCAGCAGCAGAGTTAGTAATTTCTAATCGTGAGAATTTAAAAAAATATTTAGACAGATTAACCAATAATTTAGTCCAAAGTATGAAAAAGAAAGTGAAAAATTCTCATGAGAATTTAGAGGACTTAACTAAAAGAAGAGCTCTTTTAGAACCTAAAAGTAGATTACAGGATTTAAACCAAAGGGTTGATGAACTAAAAGAAAGATTAACTAATAATATGCAGAATCGTATTAATTTAGCTAAAGAGCAGTTTCAAAGTCAAGTAGGCAAATTGAATAGTTTATCCCCTTTAAATATTTTAACAAGAGGTTACTGTTATTGTAGGAATGAAGAAGGATTAGAAGGATTATCTTCAGTAGATGAAGTTGAGCTTGGTGATGATTTAGAAATTATATTATCAGATGGTAGAATAAAGTCTAAAATCAACAATATAAATAAAGAAGAGATTGGCAAAGAATAACGAGTTAATAGTAAAAATAATTTTCAATGCTATTAAAGCATTACCCAGGAAATTTTAATTAGATTCTAATCCTCTATCAGATGTATATGGTAGAGGATTTCTTATTGTATAGAAAAATACTTATTCCTGAATTAACCTACGGTTATACTAAGATTACAGTAAGAAAATCAGTATTTTGCAGGGAATAGAAATTTGATGTAGAAATAAGTTATGTGATATTAATGTGGATTAACTTAAGGGGAGTTGTAATGATGAGTAATAAAGATGAATTATCTTTTGAAGATGCTCTAGAAGAATTAGAGGAAATTGTCGATAAATTAGAGGTTGGTGAGCTAGGGTTAGAAGAGTCATTAACGGAGTTTGAAGAAGGGATTAAACTTTCTAAATTCTGTTCTCAAACCCTGCAAGAAGTTGAAGAAAAGATAGAAATAATTATTAATAATGAAGTAGATGGTTTAGAAGTGAAATCTTATAATTTAGAGGAGAAAGGGGCAGAATAATGGATATTAATGATTTTATTATATCTAAAGCTGATATAATAAATGAAGCTTTAACTATTTATTTGCCAGCTAAAGAAGAAAAACCTAAAGCTTTACATCAAGCAATGGGATATAGTGTTTTAGCTGGTGGTAAACGTTTAAGGCCAGTCTTGACTTTAATGGTAGCTAATTTATTATTTAAAAAGAAAGAAGAAGAAGTTTTACCGGCCGCTATAGCTATAGAATTAATTCATAATTATTCATTAATTCATGATGACCTACCCTGTATGGATGATGATGATTATCGTCGCGGGAAATTAACTAATCATAAAGTCTTTGGTGAGGGGATTGCAGTTTTAGCTGGGGATGCCTTATTAACTTATGCATTTGAGCTAATAACTCAATTAGAAGGAGATTTTACTCCTAAACAAGTAATTAAAGTAACAAAGGAAGTAGCAAAAGGGGCTGGCCATCAAGGAATGATAGGAGGGCAAGGAGCTGATATTGTTGCTGAAGGTGAAACAGTATCAGAAGATGAATTAGAATATATCCATAACCATAAGACGGGTGCCCTATTGAAGACGGCAGTTAGAGTAGGGGCGATTCTTGGTGGGGCTAATAATGAAGAGTTAACAGCATTAACCACTTATGCTCATAATATAGGATTGAGTTTTCAAATCATTGATGATATCCTAGATATAGTAGGGGATGAAGAAAAGTTAGGTAAAGATGTTGGTAGTGATATAGATAGAGACAAAGCAACGTTTCCTGCTATCTATGGTTTAGAAGAATCAAAGAGAATGGCTAAGGATAAAATTCAGGAAGCTAAAAAGATTCTTTCTATCTTTGGTGATGATGCTGAACCTTTAATTGAATTGGCTGATTATATAGTAGACCGTGAGTATTAATCTAATATTGATATAGGGATGGGATACATGTTTATAAAACAAATATTAGCTAATCAGGTCTTACTAACTGGAGCTACTGCTTGGTTAATTGCTCAGTTATTAAAAGTTATTCTTAATTATTCAATGAACCGTAGGCTAAACTTAGAACGGTTTGTAGGTTCTGGGGGGATGCCTAGTTCACATGCTGCTTTTATAATGGCCTTATCGACTAGAGTTGGCTTAAAAGAAGGTTGGAATTCTAGTCTATATGGTGTTACTCTAGGGGTAGCATTAATCGTGATGTATGATGCTGCAGGTGTAAGAAGAGCAGCAGGGAAGCAGGCTAAAATATTAAATGAGATAGCTGATGAAATTTTTCATCATGGGGAGTTAAAACAACAAAAGCTAAAAGAATTAGTTGGACATACTCCGTATGAAGTTATTGTTGGTGCATTATTAGGTATTCTTATTGCTTTATTACTTTACTATTATTAAATCTTTCAACTGTGAGTTTATAATTCTTAAGTATTAATAATTAACTAATAAAATTGTGAGAAGGTGATATCTTATTATGTCAGAATATTTATCGAAGATTAGTTCACCTCAGGATTTGAAGAAGCTTTCATTAGATGAATTAGATGAATTAACAGAAGAAATTCGTAAAAAAATTATACTTACTTTATCTAAAACAGGAGGGCATTTAGCTTCAAGTCTTGGAGTAGTGGAGTTGACTTTAGCATTACATACCGTTTTGGATAGTCCTAAAGATAAGATAATTTGGGATGTAGGTCATCAGGCTTATGCTCATAAATTAATTACTGGACGTTATAATAAATTCTCTTCTTTACGCCAATATGGAGGTTTAAGTGGCTTTCCTAAACGTAGTGAAAGTGAACATGATTTTTTGGATACTGGTCATAGTAGTACTTCTATTTCTGCAGCTTTAGGAATGGCTTGTGCTGCTGAACATAAGAATGAAGATAACGATGTTGTAGCGGTAATCGGTGATGGAGCTTTGACAGGTGGGATGGCATTTGAAGCTTTAAATCATGCTGGACATTTAGGTAAGGATTTAACTGTTGTATTAAATGATAATGAAATGTCCATAGCAGAAAATGTAGGGGCCATATCAAATTATCTAACTAAATTAAGAACAGAACCGATGCTCCATCGAATTAAAGAGGATGTAGAGTATTTACTTAACAAGATTCCTGCTATTGGGGGAAAAGTATTTAATACAGTAGATAGGGTAAAAGATGGTTTAAAGTATTTAGTAGTTTCAGGTGTTTTATTTGAAGAGTTTGGTTTTACTTATTTAGGTCCTATAGATGGTCATGATTTAGAGGCAGTACAAGAAAATTTAAAACGTGCTAAGAAGATAAAGGGGCCTGTTTTATTACATGCCATAACTACTAAAGGTAAGGGTTATCCACCGGCTAAGAATTCACCGACAAGTTTCCATGGGACAAGCCCTTTTGAGATTAAAACAGGAAAGAGTAAAAGAAAGCGAGAGATTCCAACGTATACTGAAATATTTAGTGATGCTTTATTAGAATTAGCTGCTGAAGATAATGATATTGTAGGGATTACAGCGGCTATGCCTAGTGGAACCGGATTAAATAAATTTAAAAATAAATTTCCAGAAAGATTTTATGATGTAGGAATTGCTGAACAGCATGCAGTAACTATGGGGGTTGGTTTGGCATTAAGTGATATGAAACCAGTAGTAACCCTTTATTCTACTTTTTTACAACGTGCTTATGACCAAGTGGTACATGATGTAGCTTTACAAGAAGCCCCTGTTACATTAGCGATAGATAGAGCAGGTTTAGTAGGTAAAGATGGGGAGACGCATCAGGGAGTATTTGATTACTCTTTTCTAAGACATATTCCTAATTTAACTATAATGGCACCTAAGGATGAAAATGAATTACGGAATATGTTGAAGACAGCTGTTAATCATCCAGGTCCAACTTCAGTTCGGTATTCTCGGGGTTCAGCTATAGGAGTAGAACTAGATGATGAGATTAAGGAATTAGAGATAGGTAAAGCTGAAGTATTAAGGGAAGGAAGAGATATTGTTATTTTGGCTATTGGTTCTATGGTTATGCCGGCGCTAAAGGCTAGTAAAAAATTAGCTGACCAAGGCATAGAAGCTACCGTAGTTAATAGTAGGTTTGTTAAACCTTTAGATAAAGAGTTAATTTTAGAATTAAGTAAAAAATGTGGTAAAATATTAACAATTGAAGAACAGGCGTTACAAGGTGGATTTGGTAGTGCTATTCTAGAAATGCTATCTGATAATGATTTAAACGATATTCAAGTTAGTCGTATGGGGATTCCAGATGAATTTGTCAAACAGGGTGCTCAAGATATTCTATTGGGTAAATATGGTTTGAATCAAACAGGAATCATTAATAGAGTATTAAAGATAATAGAAGATTAAGGAGCTGACTGTTGATGTCTAAAGATAGATTAGATAAAATAGTTACTAAAAGAGAATTGTTTCCTAGCCGGTCTAAAGCTAAGAGAGCTATTATGGCCGGTTTAGTTTTGGTTAATGGTGAAATAGAAGACAAAGCTGGAACTCAAGTTGAGAAGGATGCAGATATAGATGTTAAAGGTAAAGTACATCCTTATGTTAGTCGAGGTGGTCTTAAATTAGAGAAGGCATTAGATATATTTGATATTGATCTTCAAGATAAGTTCATTGTAGATATTGGGGCCTCTACAGGTGGTTTTACTGATTGTTCATTACAAAATGGCGCTAAGTGTGTATATGCTATTGATGTTGGTTACGGACAATTGGCTTGGAAATTACGACAGGATGATAGGGTTGTTAATTTAGAAAGAACTAATGCTCGATATTTAAAACCAAAAGATTTTGATGTCAGGTTTAATTTAGCAACTATTGATGTAGCATTTATCTCGTTAACTAAAATATTACCAGCCTTGATAGATTTATTAATAGAAGAAGGAGATATTATAGCTTTAATTAAGCCTCAATTTGAAGCAGGGCCAGAAAAGGTAAATAATAATGGGGTAGTTAAAGATCCTGCAGTGCATAAAGAGGTTATTAATAGAACTGTAAATTTTGCACAAGATATTGATTTATCTTTAATTGATCTATCTTTCTCACCGATTACAGGAGCTCAAGGACATAATATTGAGTACTTAGCTCACTTTAGTCTTAAATTTACAGAGAATAGAATTGATAATTTAGAGCAAAAAATTGCAAAAGTAATTGAGAAGGCACAGAATGAATTATAGACAAGGATAATGAACAGGTTATGAAGGAGTGGTTTGGTGAAAAGAGTTGGATTAATACCTAATCCTACTAAAGAAAGAGCAGTTGAAGTAGTTAAAGATGTTATAGAATGGTTTCGCGAGCAGGGAGTTAATTATTTAATTGAAGAGAATGCTGCTAAAGTAATAGGAGATATAAAACATAGTTCGTCCTATCAAGAGATGGTAGGTAAAGTAGATCTCGTAATTGTATTTGGTGGTGATGGAACTTTTTTAAATACTGCTCGTAAGTTTGCTACTGCTGAACTTCCTATTTTAGGAGTTAATTTGGGTAGTTTAGGTTTCTTGACTGATATAGAATTAAATGACCTTAAGAAGGCCTTAAAAAATTTAGTAGCAGGTAATTTTGAAGTAGAAGAACGAATGATGATTGAAGCAGAGGTTATTAGAGATGGAGAAAGTATTAGTAAAGTAATTGCTATTAATGATGTAGTAATAACTAAAGGATCTTTTGCTAGACTGATAGAACTAACTACTTATATAGATGGAGAATACTTAACTACATATCCAGCTGATGGAGTAATTATTGCTTGTCCTACTGGTTCGACTGCGTATTCTTTATCCGCTGGAGGACCAATAGTTAACCCAAAATTAAAATCATTAGTTATAACTCCTATTTGTCCACATACTCTACATGCTCGTTCAATAGTAACTTCTCAAGAAGAGGTAGTTAAAATAGAAGTTGGGGCTGATCATGAGGATGTCATGTTAACTGTAGATGGTCAAGAGGGGTTAAAATTATTCTCGGATGATCAAGTGATAATTAAACAATCTAATTTAGTTACTAAGTTAGTTAAGTTAAAAGATTATAATTTTTATAAAATTTTAAGAACACGGTTACAAAGAAGTGACTTTTAAAGGGAGGATTGCAATGAAAAGCAAACGCCATTTAAAAATAATGAATTATATTCAAGAAGAAGAGATTAGTACCCAAGAGGAATTAGCTAATCGCTTAAGACAGGATGGTATTAATGTAACACAAGCTACAGTTTCTAGAGATATTAAAGAGTTGGGATTAATCAAAGTTCCTACGCATGGTAGAGGATATAAATATGCGTTACCGCCGGAAAGACAAGAGGGTAATTTCGAAGGGCGAATGGAAAGAATGTTCCAAGATGCTGTAATTAAAATTGATTATAGTGAGAATTTAATTGTAATTAACACTTTACCAGGGACTGCTAATGGAATAGCCTTTTTATTAGATAATGCAGATTGGGATGGTGTTTTAGCTACTTTGGCTGGTGATGATACTGTTTTAATTATTGCCAAGCCTATGGAAGTAGTACCTCAACTTTTAGAAAGATTAAAAAATTTGAGTATTTAAGGAGTGAAGTAATAGTGTTGCTAAACTTAAGCATCTATAACTTTGCTTTAATTGAAAAATTACAAGTTGGGTTTCATGCTGGATTGAATGTGATTACAGGTGAAACTGGTGCCGGGAAATCGATTATAATTAAAGCTCTTGAGATGTTATTAGGAGGAAGAGCTTCTACTGAATATATTAGAAGTGGCCAAGAAAAAGCTGTTATTGAAGCAAATTTTAGTATTAAAGATAATGAAAAAGTCCAAAATAAACTTAAAGAGTTTGGTATTCAATATAATTCAGTTGAGGGCATAATTTTAACTCGAGAAGTAAGCCATAGCGGTAATAATCGCAGTCGAATTAATGGAAGAATAGTTACTTTAGATATGACTAGAGCAATTAGTCAATATTTAATTGAGATTCATGGTCAGCATGATGATCAATTATTATTCAAAGCTAGTAATCAATTGATGTTATTAGATGAATTTGCCGGCGATAAAGCAAAGGGATTATTAGAAGAAGTGGGAAAAGTTTATGAATCGTTAAAAAAGAAGAAAAAGAAGTTTGCTACTTTAAATCAGAACGAAAAAGAAAGAGCTAGAAAGGTAGATCTTCTAAAGTTTCAAATAGATGAAATAGTTAAAGCTGAGTTAACTAAAGGAGAAATGGAAGAATTATTAGTTGAAAAGAAAAGGTTAAGTAATGCAGAAGAAATGGCTAAAGTAACTAATCAGGTATATAATCAACTTTATGAGAGTGGTTTTCAAGAGATGGCAATTGTTGACCAACTACATCAATTTGATAAAGACTTAAGTACTATTGCTGAATTAGATCCTAAATTGGAATCAATTGTTGAATTATTAACTGATGCTACTTATAAATTAGAAGAAGTAGCCTATGAATTAAATGATTATCAGGATGGATTAGAATTTAATTCTCAGCGATTAAATGAAATAGAAAAACGGATTCAAGTGATTAATCAACTCAAACGAAAATATGGAGATAATATTGCTGAAATCTTAGAATATAAAGCAGAGATTCAAGCAGAATTAGAAGAATTAACAGTTAGTGAAGAAACTTTACAAGAATTAGAAAAAGAGATTAAAGGATTGGAAGTGAAATATTTAGAGGTAGCTAATCAATTATCAAACCTTCGGAAAAAAGTGGCTCATGATTTTGAAAAAAAGGTTATGTCAGAATTACAAGATTTATCTATGGGTAAAAGTGAATTTGAAATTAAATTAACATCAAAAGTAGATAATGATATAGATTTAAGTTTAAATCATATTACAGCTTATGGTATAGATAATATTCAATTTTTAATATCTCCTAATCCAGGAGAGGATTTAAAACCTTTGGCAAAGATTGCTTCTGGTGGAGAATTATCTAGGACTATGTTGGCTTTGAAAAAGATCATAGCTGAATCAGATCAAGTTCAAACATTAATCTTTGACGAAGTAGATACAGGAATTGGTGGAAGAATAGCAAATTTAGTAGGTGAAAAACTAGCTATTATTGCCCAAAGTCATCAGGTAATTTGTATTACTCATCTTCCTCAGATTGCTAGTATGGGAGATACACATTATTATATTTCTAAAGATATGGCTGCTAATCATACAAAGACAAAATTGGCTTATTTAACTGAGGAAGCAAGAATAAAAGAACTGTCTCGTATGTTAGGTGGTAGTAGTCTAACTGATACTACTCGAGAACACGCACATGAAATGATTAGATTAGCTAGAAAGAAGAAGGGTAATTTTTAATAGAGTTAAAATTGAATAAATGAGAGTAAAACAGGGCATCTTTAATATAGAGATGTTCTTATTTTTTTGGAGGAAGTCTACACAATTGGGGAGGGTGTGTAGGAGTGTGATTTAATTTGTGAAGCAACGATGGAAAAGATATCTATTTTATGCTGTAATTTGTCTAGTATTAATTGCCTTTTTAACTCCTAAATTACTAACTTTGATTGGCTTTCCTGAAGAATTTCAAATAATCCAAGGTCGACAACAACTTCTAAATATTAACTTTCCTTTTAGTGTTTATATTCGAGTTCACCAAGGTAATAAAATAAAAATAAATGGTGATGAAGTAAGTAAAGATTATTTTAAGGTTAATTTAGGTAAACCTTTATCAATTAAATCAATGGCTTTAGGAAAAGTTAATTTAGAATTTAATTTATTTGGAGTAATTCCTTTAAGGAAAGCAGTAGTTAATGTAATTCCTCAAGTTAAAGTGTATCCAGGTGGACAATCAATTGGAGTTATTTTAAAGTCAGAAGGTGTATTAGTAGTAAAAAATTCACATGTATTAGGTACAGATAATCAAAAGTATTATCCGGCTAAAAAGGCAGGAATAGAAGTAGGTGACCGAATTTTAGCAGTAAATAATCAACCGGTAAAAGGTAAAGAATCATTAGCTAAATTAATTAATTATTATGGAAGTAAACAGAAGATTATTAAACTTAAATTAAAAAGAAAAGATAATTTAATTATTAAGGAGCTTCATCCTAAGAAGAATAAATTTGGACGTTATATGATTGGTCTCTATATTGATGATGGAGCTACTGGAGTTGGAACATTAAGTTTTTATGATCCTTTATCTAAAAAATATGGCGCATTAGGGCATATGATTACTGCTCCTAATAGTAGAAATAAAATTATGGTTAGTGAAGGAAAGATAGTTAAAGCGGATATTTCTGGTATTCACCAAGGAAGCAATGGTTATCCAGGAGAAAAATTAGGAACATTTTTTAGTAATCAGGATATCATTGGTAAAATTCGGATGAATAGCAGATTTGGAATTTATGGACGTTTAAATAATATTATTTCTAATAGTTTTTTTCCAGACCCAATCCCAGTTGCTACAGCATTACAAGTAAAGAAAGGACCAGCAAAGATTTATACAGTAATTAAAGGTGGTGCAATTGAAGAATTTGATGTAAGAATTGAGAAAGTATTTAAACAGTATCACCCCAAAGAAAAAGGTTTAATAGTCAAAGTAACTGATTACGATCTATTAAATATGACTGGGGGTATAGTCCAAGGTATGAGTGGTAGTCCAATAGTTCAGAATGAGAGATTAGTAGGAGCGGTCACTCATGTGTTTGTCGATGATTCGACAAGGGGTTATGGTATTTTGGCTGAATGGATGATTCAAAAGTCAGGAATTATACAACAAAAAATGACAAAAAAACTAGAGAATTAATTTAAATTAATTCTCTAGTTTTTTAAATTAAAAGGAGGAAACTGGAAATATATGTAGAAGTTATAACTAAGATATACATAATATTTACAAATATTTTACAAATTGCGAACTATATTTATAAGGAGGATTCAATTATGGCAGATGAAAGTGTCAAAGTATTATTAGTAGATGACAACAAGGAGTTTTGTCAGTTAGTTAGAGAATTTATTGATGAACAAGAAGAAATGGAAGTAGTAGGAGTAGGGAATAATGGCCTAGAAGCACTAGATTTAATTGAGGAGGAAGATCCTGATGTTGTAATTTTGGATATAATTATGCCGCATTTAGATGGAGTAGGAGTATTAGAAGAGTTAAATAATAATGGTAAGATTAATGAATTAAAAGTGATTATGTTAACTGCTTTTGGTCAAGAAGAATTAACGCAAAGAGTTGTAGAGTTAGGTGCTAATTATTATATTCTAAAACCTTTTGATTTGGATAAGTTAGTAAGTAGAATTGAACAACTAATGAATCCAATTAGTAAAAAAGGTGGCTTAACTGCTAGTGCTACTTCAAGCAATGCCAATAAGAGTCAAAATTTAGATATTAGAATAACTGATATAATGCATCAAATCGGTGTACCAGCTCATATTAAAGGTTATCTATATCTAAGAAAAGCTATTAGTATGGTAGTTGAGGAAGTAGAATTATTAGGTGCTATTACTAAAGAATTATATCCATTAGTAGCTCGTAAGTTTAATACAACTCCAAGTCGAGTAGAAAGAGCAATTCGTCATGCAATTGAAGTTGCTTGGGAACGTGGCAATACTGAAGCTATTAACAGATTATTTGGTCATTCTGTTACTACTGAAAGTGGTAAACCGACTAACTCTCAATTTATTGCTAAAATAGCTGATAAGTTACGATTGGAATTAAGAGCTGGATAATTAATGATACTTCTTTTTATAATTAAGATTTTAAAATCATATAAATAATAATAAGTTATTTAAAGACTAAGCTATCATGCTTAGTCTTTTTTATTTTTATAACCACTTTTTACTTTAAAATGTAGTTTTTTATCTGGTATTAGAACTGACTGTAGAGTATATACTAAAAATGAAATTAATTTGGAGGGACTTACATGGAATTAGAAGGTAGAGTAAAGCTAGGGAAGAAAACAAAAGATTTAGTTAAAAGGCTGAATGGAAAGGAGATAGCAGTAATTGATCACAAAGATATAGATGAGTTGGCAGCTATCTCTTTAACTAATACTGAAGTTAAAGCTGTCATTAATGCAAGTTCTTCTATTACTGGTAAGTACCCTAATTTAGGTCCAGAAAAATTAATTGAAAATGGGATTTTCATATTAGAAGAAGTGGGTTCAGATATTTTTGAGAAATTAAATGACGGAGAAAGAATTAAGTTAATAGATAATAGAATAATTAAAGATGGGATAGAAATATCTCAAGGTAAAGTCTTAGATAGGGTTAAATTAGAGGAAAGACTTATAGAGAGTAGAAATAATTTAGAAGATGAGTTAGAAAAATTTGTGGAGAATACTTTAGAATATGCTAAAGAAGAAAAAGAACTGGTTTTAGGCCTAAAGACTCCTGAAATAAAAACTAGTATTAAAGGAAGGCATGTATTAATTATAGTAAGAGGTCAAGATTATAGACAGGATTTAGAAGCTATAATTTCTTATATTAGAGAAGTACGCCCAATATTGATAGGTGTAGATGGAGGAGCTGATGCTTTATTAGAAGTTGGCTTAAAACCTAATATAATTGTGGGAGATATGGATAGTATTAGTGATCGAGCTTTACAGCAAGAAAATGTAGAATTAATTGTTCATGCCTATCCTGATGGAAGAGCTCCAGGTTTAAAACGGGTCAAAGATTTAGGTTTAAATGCTCATAAATTTCCGGCTCCAGGGACTAGTGAGGATATAGCTATGTTATTGGCGTATGAAAAAGGAGCAGAATTAATTACTGCCGTAGGAACCCATTCGAATATGATAGATTTTTTAGAAAAAGGTAGACCAGGAATGGCCAGCACCTTTTTAATTAGGCTAAAAGTAGGGGATAAATTAATAGATGCTAAAGGGGTAAATAAACTTTATAATAGTCGTCTACGATCAAAACATATTCTACAGTTATTATTTGCTGCTTTAGTTCCAGTGATAATTATATTAGGTGTTGCTCCACCGATGCAGCAAATGATGCGATTACTATTAATAAAGTTACGATTTAGTTTAGGTTTCTAGAATTAGAAGGGAGAAGGTTGTGGATGGTAATTGATCTTAGGTATCAAATCATAACTGTAGTTATAATCTTTTTAAGTTTAGGGATTGGAATCTTGATTGGTAGCTCAATGGTAGGAGAAGAAGGGGTAATAAAGGAACAGAAAAGGTTAATTAGCCGTTTAGAAACTGACTTTAATCAATTACGTCAAAATAATCAACAATTTCAGAATCAAGTCCAAAGTTTACAAGAAAAACTAGAAACAAATCATAAATTTCAAGAAAAAATTTTACCTTTAGTAATTAAAGATAAAATTAATGGTAGTAAAGTTTTGGTAGTATATAATAATGATGATTTTAAAGAAAAAGCAGCCAAAATGAAACAGATTTTAAGAATAGCTGGTAGTGATAAGATAACTATTAAAACTGTAAATAACTTAAAAGAGAATTCTAAAATAGAGACTTATGATTATTTAATCTGTTTAGGCAAAGAAGAGTTTTTTGTTGATCGAGGTATAAAAAATAAGTTTCAAGGGATAGTTAAAAGAATTTCTTATTTATCAGAGAGTTTTTTTATGTCTAATCGGAAGTTAATTAAGTATATATTAGAATTAAATAAGGGGTTAGATGATAATGTTAAATAAAGAAGTTACTGTATTAGTCCCTGCATATAATGAGGAGGATAAAATTGGAGATACAATATCTAGTTTGCAACAATTAGAAGATGTAAATGAAATTATAGTAATTAATGATGGTTCTACTGATAAAACTGTTAATATTGTAAAAGAGTTTAAAGATATTAAATTGATAGATTTGAAGATTAATCAAGGAAAGGGAGAAGCATTGAATCAAGGGTTAAGTGAAATCAAGGGACAGATAATCTCTTTAATAGATGCTGACTTAGGTAAAACAGCTTTAGAATTAAGGAAGCTTTTAAAACCTGTTTTACAACAAGAGGTGGATATGACGATTGCTAAATTTCCTGCTCCTAAGAAAAAAGGAGGTTTTGGTTTAGTTACTACTTTGGCTAGAGTAGGATTAAAGATATTCACAGGTTTACAATTTGACTCGCCTCTTTCTGGACAACGAGTCTTAACTAAAAATTTAATAAGTTATTTAAATGGTTTTGAATCAGGATTTGGAGTAGAGGTAGGGATGACAATTAAAACTATTAAAGGTGGTTTTAAAGTAAAAGAAGTACCAGTGAATATGAGCCACCAAGAGACTGGGAGAGATTGGATGGGTTTTAAACATCGGGGCCGACAATTTAAAGATGTGTTAACTGTATTCTTATCTCAAATCCAAGGAGGAAAGTAATGTTATTCTTATTTAGTTTAGCTTTAATGTTAACTTATATTGGTTACCCTTTAACTAAACATTTTCTAGTGAGGTATCATTTAGTAATTGAAAATTATTCAGGTAACCAGTTGCCTGTTGGTTATGGTATATTATTAGTAATTAATGCAATTATTATTTTAGCAATAGGGCAAACCATTAATATATATCCCCGGCAACTTAGCCTTTCATTTTTATTTTTAATTTCAGTTGTGGCGTTAGTAGGCCTACTTGATGATTATTTTGGAGATGGAACAAATAGAGGATTTAGTGGACATTTAGGAAAGCTATTTTATGACTTTGAGATAACTACGGGTTTGTTAAAGGTAATATTAATTGGTGTAGCAGCTTTTTTAATTGTAAATAGACTAAATAGTGATTTGTTTTTATTAGGGGTTAATTTTTTAGTTATAGTTTTAATGACGAATTTTATTAATTTACTTGATTTACGACCTGGACGAGCATTAAAAGGGTTTATTATTATTATTTTAATAACAGGATTATTTTTTAATAAATTAATTATGCCTCTTTTGGCAATGACACTTATTTTGCTACCGATAGATTTAAGAGAAGAGGCTATGCTAGGAGATGTTGGTTCTAATTTTTTAGGTTCATTTTTAGGATTAAGTCTTGTATTTTCGTTAGAGTCAATTTATAAATTGATTTTAATTAGTTTTTTATTATTAATACATCTTTATACTGAAAAGTATTCATTAACAGAATTTATTAGTCAAAATAAGTTGCTGAATTATTTAGATGAGTTAGGCAGAAGCAAACCATAATTATGAATAATATTTCATGAATAATATTGCAGTATGAAAATAGTTGCGTAATTATTTCTGATAATATTATTTCATATTTAGAAGTTAAAGTAATAAATAGGTTTAAATTCCCTAAATATAATAAGAATAAAATGAATTCTGAATAATTTTGAGAGAATTCACAACCTAGGCATGAAATCTGCATTAATAAAATAATAAGAATATTTTAAAGAATCGTGACATTATAAAACTATATATGTCGAATTTTAAATAAGATATGAATATAAAAAGAAATATATGTTATATCAGGAGGGAATAATAATGATTCAAGACTTTGCTGAATTAACTGAACTAGCTGAGCAGAGCCCAACAAGCAAAATGACAGTTGCAGCGCCATATGATAGTGCAACATTAAAGGCGATTAAATTAGCAGAAGATGAAGGGTTAGTTGAGGCTATTTTAGTTGGAGATAAGGAAAAAATATTATCTGCAGCTAATGAAGAAAATTTAGAATTTATAGATGATAAAATTATTGATTTAAAGAATGTAAGTGCTGCTGCTCAAGAGGCAGTTAAATTAGTAAATCAGGGGAAAGCAGATTTTGTAATGAAGGGTTTATTAAGTACTTCTAAAATACTTAAAGCTGTATTAAATAGAGAACATGGCTTAAGAACTAATCAATTATTAAGTTATGTAGCTGTATTAGATGTTCCAAAATTTGATAGATTATTGGTTATGACAGACCCTGCAATGAATATTACACCGGATTTATCAGAGAAAGTGCAGATAACTGAAAATGCTATTATGGTTGCAAAGTCATTAGGAATTAAACAGCCGAAGGTAGCGTTGGTTTCAGCAGTAGAAAAAGTAAATCCTAAGATGCCGAACACATTAGATGCGGCTGCTATAGCTAAGATGGGAGATAGAAAGCAAATTCAGGATGCTATAATTGATGGACCTTTAGCTTTTGATAATGCAATTAGTATGGAATCTAAGGAAGTAAAAGGAATTGATAGTGAAGTTGCAGGACAAGCTGATGTTATAGTGGTACCAAATATAGAGGTAGGCAATGTATTATATAAATCTTTAACTCATTTAGCTAATACTATTATTGCTGGTACGGTGATAGGTGCTGCTGCTCCAGTGGTATTGTCATCTAGAGCTGATAGTTATAAGAATAAATTAAATTCGATTATATTAGGTAAAGTAGTTGCAGAGTATAATAATAGCTAATAAATTTTGGTTTAAATATTTAAACCAAATGTATCAAATAAATCAATTAACTAATTAAGGGGGATTTTAATAATGAATAAGTTTGAGTATTTAGAAAAGTATGATTATGAACAAATCGTTTATGTACAGGAGAAAAAGTCTGGTTTAAAGGCAATAATTTGTGTTCATGACACTACTTTAGGGCCGGCTTTAGGTGGAACTAGAATGTGGGCTTATGAGCACGAAGATGACGCTTTATTAGATGGATTACGTTTATCAAGAGGTATGACTTATAAGAATGCGGCTATGGGACTTAATCTTGGTGGAGGAAAGACAGTAATTATAGGCGATGCACGTGAAGATAAGAATGAAGAAATGTTTAGAGCATTTGGACGATATGTTGATAGCTTAGGTGGGCGATATATTACAGCTGAAGATGTAGGAATTAATACATCAGATATGCTTCATGTAAAAGAAGAGACGGATTATGTAGGTGGGTTACCAGGTTTAAGTGGAGATCCATCTCCATTTACAGCTTACGGAACTTACTGTGGAATGAAAGCGGCTGCAAATAAAGCATATGGTTCTGATTCTTTAGAAGGAAAGAAAGTTGTAATTCAAGGAGTAGGACATGTTGGATATTATTTAGCTAAGCATTTACATGAAGAAGGAGCAGAAATAGTTGTAGCAGACTTATACGAAGATAATTTAAAGAGAGTTGTTAACGACTTTGGTGTTGAAGTTGTAGATCCAGATACTATCTATGGTGTTGATTGTGATATCTTTGCTCCTACTGCTTTAGGTGCCATTGTTAATGATGAAGCTTTAGAAGTATTAAAGTGTGATGTCATTGCTGGAGCAGCTAACAATCAGTTAAAGGATCCAGAAAAGCATGGTAAATTACTAGAAGAGAAAGGTATGGTTTATGCTCCAGACTATGTTATTAATGGTGGTGGGGTAATTAATGTAGCAGAAGAATTTAATTCTAATGGATATAATGCTGAAAGAGCTACTCGTAAGGTTGAAACTATTTATGATAAAATTCAAAGAGTATTTGAAATTGCTCAAAGAGATAATATTCCAACTTATAAAGCTGCTGATGTAATGGCAGAGGAAAGAATCAATAAGTTGTCGAAGTTAAATAGTATAAGAAAACCTAACAAGTAAAAAAATGGAGGAGAGTAGCTAATGGAGAAGTTTAAAGTTTTAATAATTAATCCTGGTTCTACTTCAACTAAGCTTGCTATCTATGAGAATGAAGAAGTTATTATGGAAGTTAGCATTGAACATGACCAGGATAAGATTAGAAGTTACGAAAGAATAGCAGATCAATATGATTTCAGGAAAGAAGTTATACTTCAAGCACTTAAAGAGAAAGGAATTAATCTTGAAGAGTTAGATGCTGTTTCTGCTCGAGGTGGGTTATTAAAACCCATCTCGGGAGGAACTTACTCAGTAAATGAGTCGATGTTAGAAGATCTTAAAGTTGGGGTTTTAGGAGAACATGCATCTAATCTTGGTGGATTAATTGCTAATGAGATTGCTCAGCAGTATGATATTCCAGCGTATATTGTAGATCCCGTGGTAGTAGACGAGTTACTACCAATTGCTAGAGTATCAGGACATCCTAAATTTGATAGAGATTCTATCTTTCATGCATTGAATCAGAAAGCCATGGCTAGAAAGGCTGCTACTGAATTAAGTAGTTCGTATGAAGAATTAGATTTAATCGTAGCACATTTAGGAGGTGGCATTTCTATTGGTGCTCACCATCAAGGAAAAGTAATAGATGTCAATAATGCTTTAGATGGAGAAGGACCATTTTCACCAGAAAGAAGCGGTACCTTACCGGTTGGAGCATTGGCTAAATTATGTTTTTCCGGCGATTATGAATTAGTTGATGTCAAGAAAATGATTGTGGGTGAAGGCGGTTTAATGGCTTATTGTGGAACTACTGATTCTAGAAAGATAGAAGAAATGATAGATGATGGTGATGAAGAAGCTAAGAAATATTATGAAGCTATGGCTTATCAAGTAGCCAAAGAGATAGGTGCTGCTGCTACAGTTTTAAAAGGAAATGTAGATGCTATTGTATTAACTGGTGGAATTGCATACTCTGAATTATTTACTGGAATTATTAAAGATAGAGTTTCATTTATAGCACCAATTGATATATATCCAGGAGAAAATGAATTAAAAGCTTTAGCTCAAGGAGCTTTAAGAGTTTTAAAAGGTGAAGAGGAAGCAAAAAAATATTCTTAAATTTAGTTTAATAAATAGATAATATTGTGAAATGGCTTTTAATATTAATTAAGATATTGAGTATAATAATAAATGATAATAAAGGAGGTAGTGTAGTGGCAAAAGTAGAGTTTGATCAGGATAGATGTAAGGGTTGTGAACTATGCACTACAGTTTGTCCTGTAGATATAGTAGTTATAGATGATAAGATTAATGTCAAAGGTTTTCATGCAGCTACAGTTAGTGATGAAGATAAGTGTATATCCTGTGGTCGCTGTGCTAGTATTTGTCCTGATGTAGTTATTGAGGTTAATAAAGAAGAATAAATTAATTTTCAATTTCACAAGAAGTTTTAGTGAAATAATTTTGTTAAAGATTGTTAAAATTTTAAGTTATATTAGATATTAATATTAGTTGAAATGACCAACTTAATTTAAATTGGTCATTTTAACTAAATTATCTTTTTATTATATTATAGTAATTGAAAATTATTTAGTATTTAATTATGATAATAAATAATTTTATTTGATTTCAAATTAATTAGATAATGAAATATAAATTCGAATAATATAGTGGGAGGTTTTAGGATGGGAAAAAAAGTATTAATGAAAGGGAATGAAGCCATTGCAGAAGCAGCCATTCAAGCTGGATGTAAGTATTTCTTTGGATATCCAATTACACCCCAGAATGAATTACCTGCGTATATGGCTAGAAAGTTACCAAAAGAAGATGGCGTATTCTTACAAGCAGAGAGTGAAGTGGCAGCCAGTAATATGATTTATGGTGCTGCCGGAGCTGGAGCTAGAGTTATGACTTCATCTTCTAGTCCAGGTATTAGTTTAAAGGCTGAAGGAATTTCATATATTGCTGGGGCTGAATTGCCAACGGTAATTGTAAATATAGTACGGGGAGGCCCAGGTTTAGGTGGAATTCAACCGGCTCAGTCTGATTATTTTCAAGCTACTAAAGGTATGGCCCATGGGGATTTCAAATTAGTAGTTTTAGCACCGTCTTCTGTCCAAGAGGCTGTAGATTTAACTATGGAAGCCTTTGATATAGCTGATAGATATCGAAATCCAGTTATGATTATGGGAGATGGAATCATCGGTCAGATGATGGAACCAGTAGAATTTAA
>NZ_FUWM01000016.1:2562-77400 GCF_900167185.1 Selenihalanaerobacter shriftii | reverse complement strand
GAAACTGTGCCACGCTTTAACTCGTTTCTAATCGTATTAGAAGCTCTACCTAAGCGTTTTGCAATAGCATAAGCAGACATTCCTTCGGAATGTAATAATGCAATTTGACCACGCTCATAAGCATTTAGGTGTTTATTTTTTCGAGATTTTGGTGTATTATTTAAGTAGTCCATAGTGTGCACCCTCCTGTAATGTTTTTATTTTGTGGTGATTTAATTATATTACAGTTTGGTCCACTATGGGCATTTTTTTATTAATTTTTTATTAGTTCAAGTTAATTTTACAATGAAGCATTCAATTTCTTCTTGAAGTCTTTTTTGTTTAGTAATATTTAAAGAGACATCTATAATTCCTATAAGTTTTCCTTCATTATTTTTAATAGGATAAGCTCTAATTAAAAGCAATCTTCCTTTAGGATCTATAACTCTTGATTCTTCTATTTCACCTGTTTTTTGGGCCTTTACTACTGCACAATTTTCACAAGGAGAATTAAGATTATGAAATGCTTTATAACAATGCTCACCTTTTACTTCATTTAAAGTGGAATTGACTCTGTTAAGTACTGTGTCATTTGCCCAGATTATTCTATTATTTAAGTCTTGACAAGTTACATCATCATGCAAATTGTTTAAAATACTAATTGAATTACTAGTAATATCTATTTCATCATCAAAATAATCTTTTAATAATTCTTTTATAATCACTTTACCCCTCCTTTATTACTAATATAATCTATTATTTATACATAAAGGATATTAATTCCTTTAATTACTACAAAATACATAAATCAATCAATCTCCTTGTATTAGCTGAAGAAAAACTAAATACTCATAGGAGTAAATCTAAAGAACCAGCAAAAAGATAAACCATTAATATTAAAAAGCACTTGCCTAATTTATCTTTGTTTAGGACTACTTATGAATTTTAGTCTCTTTTTACCTATCCATTTTCTAGATGCATTATGAAAACAAATAAAAACTTTGTCTCAACGACACAAAATTCTAATTGAAATTAGTTTGTGAAAACAATGACAAAGTTTAAAAGAATAGATATAATTACGTTATAATAGGTTGCAAAAAGATTTAATTCATATGTTATTTTCTCAATTAAAGACTTATGTTTGTTGCCTATTTTTTTATTCCACATTGTGAAGGATAGCACAATAAGTAAAATTTAGGAATAATTTTAGTAAATGATCTAACACTATATAATTTAATAATTACTTGGAGGGGTTTTAGTGATTAAAAACAAATTTAATACAAAAAAGATTTTAAGTTTCATTGCATTATTGTGGATTGCTTCTGGACACTTCTTTCCTATTAGACTATCTATAGGAGAAAAAATAGTTTCTATTAATGCTTTTTCAGAATTTTACTTAATACCTATATTTGGGATTTGGCGAATACGAAATGAAAAAGATCCATTTCAAAAAAAACGTTTAAAATGGATGTTAATTTTATTTGGAATATACTGGCTTATACTACCTGTCCTTTTAAGGAAAATTCCTGTTATTGATGGCACTTCTACAACTTTAACAACAGCATACCATACGATTGGTTCTATTGCTTTCTTTTTATTTTTTATAGCTGTTATCTTGTTTGGTAAAAGAGCAGATTGTGGTTGGAATTGTACTTGTGTTTTTACTCGAGAAACTGTTGGTTTTGCTTTTAGAGATAAAACAAAAAAAGGAGATTTTTGGTGGAAACTACGCCATTTAAAATGGATTTTACTTCTTTTAGTTTGGGCTTTCTTAATATATTTAATACTAGATCCTGAAGCTGCTAATGCTACCTTTAAAAGACCATTATATAAACTAATTCTTGATATTTATTATGGAACATTATTACTTGTTCCTTTAATAGGACATAGAAATATTTGTCGTTATGCATGTCCTTGGTCTGCTACTTGGGCAGTACTTAATAAAATAGGACCATATAAGATTATGGCTGATACTAGTAAATGTTTTAATTGTGGTATTTGTGAAAGAGAATGTGATATGGGAATTCCTATACAAAGCTTAATTTATAAGGAGAATATGATTGACACAGGAGAGTGTATGGGATGTGAGCGTTGTGTTCGCAAATGTCCTAAAGATGTTTTAACTATTGTAGACTTTAGAGATAAAATTCCAGGTTTTAATATGTCTTATAAACAAAGAGGTATTAGAGTAATATTAGGATTAACATTTGCTCTTTTGCCATTTGTTCTAAATAATACAATAAGCTTATATATAGGATTGGTTGCTTTATATTTATTTTTATCAGGACTATTTGGCTATTCCTTATTTTCAAAGATATTTAAAAATAAAATGCATAATAAAAAGCAATCAATATAGTATATCTCAATCTTAAATAATTAGTGACTTTTAATTAAAATATTCCAATTAGCAAAAATAATATATAAGTTAAAACTGTAGAAGAATCTCATTTTAAAATAAAATAAGGAGCAGATTAACCCCGCTCCTTTACACTGACATTATTTAAGTTCATAACTATGAGTAATTTCGGTATCTGGACCAATTGTTTGTACGATAAGACAATTCTTTTCTGCTAAATCTAAAGCTCGCTCTAACTTATCCTCTGGAATATTACCATAAATCTCAAAATGCATATGAATTTTTTCATAATACCGACGGCCTTCATCTGTAATATCACCTTCAGCATTGACATTCAAATCTTCAAAATCTAATCTCATTTTTTCTAAAATATTGATTAGATTAATAGTACTACAAGTACATAATCCCATCAAAAATGATTCTGTTGCCGAAATATCATCCTTACTGATAACTATTTCTTTACCATTTCCCTCACCAGTACAACAGAATTTTTTACCTGGCTCCCATTTTACATTTACTTCTGTCATCAATTTCATCCCCCTTAATTTTGAATAAGTCAAATATATCCTTCAATTATGTTATTACAATATAGACTTATCATTTCCTGCCTAATATAGAGATACAATACTAATAAGTTACTTTTAACCATTTGATTTTCTTATTACTTTTTCTCAATTATTTTTTAACTTTGATAACAACAAATCCTCCTTCACCATACCCTTTCTTAAAATTTTGCTCTTCAGGAAGGGATTAGTTTTCATTTTTTCTCTCACCAAGCACTATTCTTCTTAATTGTTCCACAACATTTTCTAATTCTTCTTTTGTTGTATAACGACCTAAACTAAACCTAACCGCCCCCATCGCTATTTCCTTGTCTATACTCATTACCTGTAAGATAGAGGAAGCTTCTTTTTTCCCTGAATGACAAGCTGAACCAGTCGAAGCAGCTATATCATCTAATTGACTTAATACTTCAAAACCATTTAACCCTTTAAAGCTTACATTCAATGTATTAGGAAGTCTCTTTTCTGGGTGACCATTAAGAGTCACCTGATTATTAAATTCATTAACTAACAAATCATAAAAATGATCAGTTAATCTTTTTAAGTGACCATTATTAAGATCCTTATTAGCTAATTCACAAGCTTTTCCTAATCCAACTTCAAAAATAACATTTTCAGTTCCAGCACGTTTTCCAAACTCTTGACTCGCACCATGAATTAAAGGTTCGATGTCTATCCCTTTTCTAATGTATAAAGCACCAATGCCTTTAGGTGCATACAATTTATGACCAGCAATTGATAAAAAATCTATTCCTAATTCACCAACTTTTGTAGAAATTTTACCAACTGATTGTGCAGCATCAGTATGTACTAAAATTCCTTTCTCATGAGCAATTCTACTAATTTCTTTTAAAGGTTGAATAGTACCAACTTCATTATTAGCATGCATAATTGTAATCAATATCGTTTTATTAGTAATTGCTTTACGGACATCTTCAACATTGACCATTCCATACCTATCTACAGGTAAATAAGTAATTTTAAACCCTTTCTTTTCTAGATATTTACATACATTAATTACTGCTTGATGTTCAATTTGTGAAGTAATGATATGATTTCCTTGCTGTTGATAAGCCTCAGCTACTCCTTTAATAACTGTATTATTCGATTCACTACCTCCACTGGTAAATATTATTTCTTCTGGGGTGGCTTCTAAAAGCTCTGCAATTTGGCCTCTTGCCTTCTTAATAGCACTTTTGGCTTTTTGTCCTAGTTCATGGCTACTTGATGGATTACCATATATATTATAGATATACGGTTCCATTGCTTTAGCTACTCTTTTATCGATTGGAGTTGTTGCATTATAATCTAGATAAATCATTATTTCACCTCTATTTATATATTTATTAATTAATGAGTCCATTCAATAACTTCTAAGCTAGTCTTTTCTTCAACTAATTTTTTGAGTTTCTTGCCAAACGGACATTTGTAATCGATATAACCTGGAGTTCCTCGCAAAATACAGGAAGCAAAAATAATTATCTCTGCTCCACGTTCCTTCATCGTCATAGCTCTGCTAATCGCTTTTTTCCCTGAGCAGCCTCCGCAAGTATTTAAGGCTATAATCTCTACTGGCCCAGTTTCTTCAAGTCCGCCTTTTCCTTCCCTAGCATTAGTAAAACAAGTAGTAGCTGGACAATAATCCTCGGTCTGTTGACATCTGATCAAACCTGCTTTAATTGTCATTGTTTATATTCCTCCTTTGAATATTACGCCCATATGCTAGATATCATCCTACCTTATGGGCGTATATTTTCTATCAGTATTTATAGTTACTTAAGGCATTAAGCTATAGTCTGTGATTTAGAAACTTCGATTCTATTTGCTTTATAAAATTTCTTTAAGATTAACAAATAGACAGCTACAGCAAAAATCACACTAATATAATTAATCGTTGAAATTATTGGACTTTGAAAATAAAATCCATGTACATAAATTCCCAAAACTTGGGAGCCAACAAAACCTCAGACCATCCCCCATTGTGGAGGAGCAAAATTACTCTTACCAAAATGATTTTTAAAATAATCACTTAATAAGTATAAAATAAATATACCCCAACCAATTGCCATCACGTATGAGACATTAATTATAAAGAATGATATTCCTTTAATGTCAATAGAAAAGTATGATTGAAGATAACTAGCTAATCTATAAAAGCTTAACCCATAAAGACAAATTATAGGTATAACTAAGAAATAAGCTGGTAATATTGATTTATCAGGTAATCTATCTTTTTTGATTTGAAGATAAATTAAGTAAACTAACTTTACAATTGATAGGAAAAATCCAATACTTAAAGTAAATAAAGAAGCAAAAGCAGCAATTCCAGCTATTTGTCCATTACCTGACATAGCTGCTATTCCTGTTCCTGTTAAATTAACTAGACCAAAAGCAAATACATCAAGTAACCAGATAAAATTAAATTTGCTTATATCTACAGATTCTGATAACCATATTTTAATAACCTTAAATTCTAACTTTAAAAGAGAAATCCACAAAAGTCCAAAAAAGATTAAGGACGGTAACATAAAATCTTGTAAGTTAGCTGATATTTGTGGAACAAAGAAGCCTACTGGCGCCCAAAAAACATTTGCACTCATAGATAAAGAAGCAATTATAGCAAAAATGCCTACATTTTTATATGGATCACTAATAAAACTAGCAACTTCTTTCTTACTTGTAACCCAAGATACTAATCCTTTTAAAAAGATAAAAGTTAATACAAAATGTGTTATTGTGAATAACAACATAATTGCAACCAAGGGAGAATATAACGTAGATTGGACACCTGTTAGTCCATTCCATGAAATATCTGATAAATTTATAAGCCCTTTCCCGTGAGGCACTGCAAATTGCAAGTAATTAAATGCCATCAGTGCTATTCCTCCAGCAGCCAGGGATGCTTGAAACATTAAGGGATGAAACTTGAAATTAGACTTCATTTTTTTCAACTCCTTAAATTAATTATTATTTTCTCGTATATCCTTCTATGGTCAAATCTTACGACACCAAAAAACACCTCCCTTTATCTTTAACAAATAATTTATTCTTGTTCATCAAGAATCTCTTGAGAAATATCTACTAATTCTGATAATTGTTCTAACATCACTCCTTTCATGATTTCTAGAGCTTCAACCATCTTAGGACTACAAATTTTATAAAATACATTTAATCCTTCTTTCCTAGTGCAAACAATCTTCTTTTCACGCAGTATTGATAGATGCTGAGAAACATTAGCATTACTAGTCTCCATTGCGTGAGCCAATTCACTAACATTCTTTTCTTCATCTAATAAAAGATAAACAATTTCAATCCTTTTAGGATTGGCAATAGCCTTGCAAACTTCAGCATGCATTTCATATAATCTTCTCTTATTATTCATCTTTAACACCCTTTATTAAATTATTTGGAATATCTTAATTAAGTAATTAAGTAATTCATTAAATACTTTATTATTAATTGTAATTATACTAAACAAATGTATAGTTGTCAATAATTTCTAACCAATCTCTTCTTCCACTTAATAATTACTCATCTTACCCCTCCTTATTAAGTTTAATTGATAATATATGGATTCTTCCTTCATTTTAGCTACCTTCTTTACTTCCTTAATATCAAAAAAGATTAAACTCTCTAAAAAGATAAATATCATGACCATCGACGCTGGGCCCTCTACAAGAATTGACTTTAACTTCTTGGGTTAGCTTCTATATATACCTCACAACCACTTACTAGTAGTTAAATTTTATCTAATATTTAAGCTTATTCTATTTTGTGATAAGACCAGTAAGAATATATTATACTCCCAATAACTGCTACCGCTATAGAAAGACTAAGATAGTATGCATTACTAGTCAATAAAGTTCCAATTAAACTAATTACACCTGCAATCATAAAAAGTTTACCTCCAAAACGATGGGTTCGATTCCATACCTCTTCACTTGCTAATGTCCAGGGAGTCTTAATTCCTAAAGACCAGTTACATTTAAAAGTAGGTGTATAGTTACCAAAAATAATCATTAATAATGATATTAGGATAAATATAGCCTTATTTACGTTCTTAATATAGCCTAATGCTACTAAAAAAGGAGACTTCTCTATATTTAGCATAACAAAAAACCAGCCTAATTAGCTGGTTTTGATAATAGTTATTCTACTTTATTTATGACAACTTCTGTAGCCTTTTTTGAGGGTTATCAAACTTTACAGTGGAAGGGTCAAAATAATCAGGATCATAATCTTCATCTAACCATTCTATAATTCGTTCATACTCTTCATCATCAGGATTATTAAGTATTTCTAATATTCTTTGATAGCCAGGAATACCGCTACAGTCTTCAGGTGGGCAAGCTCTCTCACCTTCTACACATATCGGATAATCCATTTCTTTTTTTGCTGGTTTAATCTCTTCAAATTCTATTATATGCTGCCAATAGTCACTGAAATCATAGATATAATTTACAGTCTTATTTTCCTCTGTAAAATAATCAGCTATTTTTACTTGCCAACTAAAAGTGAATTATTCACCAGTTAATATTTTACCATCTATTATTATAAATACCGTATTATTGATTAAACCCCTTTTAATATAGAGTGATTCTATAATAAAGTTATATTTATTCCAAATATTTTGTGGCAACCATCATATTTCATGCATAAAAACTTTTAATTTTAAAATAATAAAAAGTGTATATGAAGAATTAGGAGGTGATTATGATTTCTAACATTAAATGTGCTGTAGAAGAATGTCAATATAATGAAAGTGATTTATGTCAAGCTTCTACAATCCAAGTGAAAGCAGGGATGCAAGATCATGTAATTAGCACTTCAGGTGATACTGCATGTAAAACTTTTACCCCTAAAACAAATTTAAGTTAAATAATAACTAAGACTCCTGATTTAAAATCAGGAGTCTTAGTTACTATAATAGACATAATCAGTAGATAGTATAAACTCACCTTAATTTCTTTACTATTTCTTCTCTTTCCTTTGTAGTCTTTGGTTTAATTCTTTTTAATTTGTATAGGTTTTATTATTTATAACAATAATACATAATGTTGTTAAAATATTTTTTATCCTGTTGCTATACATATTCACTTTTTTAATTGAACATCATTAATTATAACTTCATCTACAATTTACTCTATCTTACTTTATTATATAGATGTTTTTATCATATTATATTTACCTTTACCTTGATCTCTACCTTTTCTCCTTCCATTACCATTCGATATACTAGAATAACCCACGTTCTGTTCATATCTATTCATCATACTTGGCTCATATATTTCTCTACTCAAAAAGTTACTTGAAGAGTTAAGAAATTATAGCAATTTATAAATAATTTTAATATCAGTATTTAACTAATACTAAAAATCTAACATGAATATCTTCAACAGCAATCTTATTCTTAATATTTTTATAATAACTCAAACTATAATGTTTGAGTAATAGAATCAATTGTAACTACTACTGCTGCTCTAGCCCAAGGAAAGTTTTCACTTATAAGTTCAAACTCCTCACCTGAGTTTTTAAATTCCGCAGTGCCTTCTATTAAAAATCCTGTGCCTGGTCCATTAAAACCTTCAACTTCACGACTACCTAAAGTCATAAGTACATTTTCATCTTCTTTAACATTATTTTCCGTTGTCTCCATTCCTCCAGCAGGAAATATCAACCGATCATCTTCAATAATATGAATATAACTATTCCATGTATTTACTAAATGCGGGCCCTTCTCACCTTGAGTAGCAATAGCAACAACATTCTCACTCTCTAACACTTGTAATATTTTCTCTTGAATCATTTCTATACACCCTTTCAATGCTTAATTTATTAGTAAATTAAATTTAACAAATATATTCTTTGCCTACTATGATATAACTCATATTAATACGACTATACTTGACATCAAGTATAATTGCCAAAATATTAACTAATAAATATGTTGTCCATAATATATAAAGAATATAATTTCTTAGTATAATTAAATAATTCATAATCAAGATTAATATTATAACTATTTGGCATTAAAAACTGATAGTTGTATCCTCCAATCAAACTTTTTAATTTTTTATTTGAAAGCAATCCAATTATGAACTGCCTTTAAATTAGATATTAACCTTAAAAAAAGCAAATCAAAATAATCATCGAAAAATGAAGGAATTACTCAAGTAATATCTAAATTCAACTATTAAGGATGATATCAGTTAGTTAACTGAAATATTGGTAAATCTTAAAAACAATTTAATAAACAATAAGTTTAAATTTAAGGTAGGTGGTCTTATATTGATAGAAAAAATATTCTAAAAAAGTAATTGAATTTTCAGTACAATTAGCTCAAGTGTATAACAAATTAAAAGGGATCTTTAATGTTTAAAATAAAAATATTACAGGAGGAGAAATATGCAATCCCAACAAGATGAACTAAAGAACAAAGTTAAATTTCGTAATAGTTTAATGGCAAAAGTAAATGGAACAATGATAATAATGTTAATTATATTTATTTCAATTTTAGGAGTTATAATTAATACTTCTGTCTCTAAAGAAATCACTAATTTAGCCCGTGCAAGAAATTTAGAAGTAGCCACATCTTTACAAATTGAAGCTAATGCTTTTTTTGATAAGGCTGAAAATACAGTTCAATTAATTTCTCATAGAAAGGAAATAAAGACACTTAATAAGTCAGAAATGTTGCGAATTTTTAAAAAAATAAAAACAGACCAAACTTATTTCGATGCTTTGTACTTAGGAACAACTACAGGGGAGATGATTTTACATCCTAAAGCTGACTTACCTGAGTCTTTTGATCCTAGAAGTAGACCTTGGTATAAAAAAGCTAAAAATGAAAATACCTTAATATGGTCTGATGTTTATTTAGATGCCACTAGCAAAAAACCCATCATTACTGTTGCTATGCCAATACATAATTCAAATGATGAATTTGTTGGAATTTTAGGTGGAGATATATCATTAGAAACTTTAAGTCAAAAAGTCGCTAGTAGAAAAATAGGTAAGTCAGGATATGCTTATATGATTAATAATAAAGGAGAAATAATAGCTCATCCTAATAAAAAAATGGTTGAAGAACAGTTTAATGTAAATAAATTATTTGATGCTAAAAGTATTTTAAATAAAGACCAAGGAAGTATAGAATACGAAGATAATGGTTTTTCAAAACTAGCTTCTTATGTATCCATTAATAGAATTAACGGAGCAATATTTGCCCAAGCACCATTCAAACAAATTTATGCACAAAAAGATAAACTTGGATGGTTAATATTTATTTATAGTATTATTATTGTTACTGTATTAGGTGTAACACTTTATTTTATAAATACAAAATACTTATTAAAACCAATTAATAATCTAATTAATAAAATCTCTAAGGTAGCTAAAGGAGATTTTACAATACAAACTAAAACAGGACGAAAAGATGAAATCGGTCAATTAGAAGCTGCATTAGATAAGATGAGTACTAATTTGAAAAATATAATAATTAAACTATCGGGAACAATTGAAGAATTATCAGCCTATAGTGAAGAATTATCAGCTTCTGCAGAGGAAGGAAATGCAACTATAGAAACAACCAATAATCTTTTAGAAGAAATGTCATCTAATATTCAACAAATTTCAGCTAGTGCTCAGGAAGTAACTAGTGTCGCTCAAGAAACTAGTTCTCAAGCAAAAATTGGTGGAAATAATATCAATGACACTGTAGGTAGTATTCAAGAGATTAATGAAGCAGTGGGAGGTACAGTAAAGGTTATCAATAACCTTGATAATAATTCCCAAGAAATTGGACAGATTGTAGAATTAATTACTGATATAGCTGAACAGACTAATCTATTAGCTCTAAATGCTGCTATAGAAGCAGCTAGAGCTGGAGAACATGGGCAAGGATTTGCAGTAGTCGCAGAAGAAATTAGAGAACTAGCAGAAGAGACAGCTAAAGCGACAGATGAAATTACTACTTTAGTGAAGCAAACACAAAAGCAATCAAACAATGGATTAGAGTCTGTTAAACAGGTGGAAGTTAAAGCAAAAGAAGGAAAAGAAATTGCTGTAGAAACTGGAGAAGTCTTTAAAAAAATCGAAAGTTCAATTGATCAGACATCTGATTACATTCAACAAACTGCTAATTCTACTCAGAATTTAGCTCAAAATAGTGATCAAATAATGACTGCCTCTCAAGATATTAGTAATATGTCTCAGGAGGTAACTAATTCTGCTCAAGAATTAGCAACTATGGCTCAAGAATTACAAAACTTAGTTGAACAATTTGAAGTTTAATCAATAATAAATATGCTAAATTCATTTAAAAGTTCAATATTTGACATAAAAGTCTAGAGCTAACTTAGCTTTAGACTTTTATTTCTTTATTACTCCACCCTAAATCCCAAGGGACTCTATGTCTATCTGCATTATGACAATTTACTAATATATATCCTTTAGAGTCTATTCTAGTAACAATCGACACATGTACAACTTTTCTCTTTTTCTCATAAGCTATATAATCTCCAGGAAGTAATTTATAAGAATATTTTAATAACTTACTGTAAGGACCACGAACTATTAGAGATGCTCTACCACTATTAACCATATATCTATTGAAAGCATGAGCATTTACCCAAGCTTTACTTCCTGATCCCCGCTTATAATTCCATCTGCGATTCTTTGTAAACCCTCCTCCTTCATATAGCATCTGAAAAGTAAAGTTTGCACAGTCACCTCCTTGATAACTATAATTTTTATATTTAGAATTGTATTTAAAACCATATTTCTGTGGACTAGCAGCACCACAATACTGGTCTACATCCTCTAGTGCTCTTGCTTTTTTTTCATTTAAGTTTGATAAGTCCTTAGGTTTTGAACCAGGAGCCTTAGTTATTATAATAAATATAATCAGTTAAAAGATAAGTACCAACTCATATAGCTACTGCTCCCAATCAGGTCTGGACCTGGGATATAATCTGGCTCAATGCTTTTATTAAGGGTATAATAGATGATGAGTTCTTGTCATAGCAACATATAAAAGCTTTAAATCCATCTCACTTTCTTCATACTTCTCATCTAAATTGACTATAAATACTACATCAAATTCTAGACCCTTAGCTAGATATGAAGGAACTATTACTACTCCAGCCTTATAGGTGTCATTCTTATCATTAATAATATCTATCTCAAATTGACCATTCTTTTCGAGTCTCTTTTTTAGTTTATTACACTCTTTAGGTGTCTTACATATTAAAGCTATTGATTTATAGTCTTCATCTTTCATTTCTAAAAACTCTTGAGAATATCTACATAGATATTTTGCTTTATCGACTGGAATATCTTCTTTAGAGTACTTTAAGATATTTTTTGCCTTAATACATTTTTATAATGTTCAAAAAGACTTGATTTAGTGAACTCTGCAAGATAGTCTTTAACTAAAGTTTTTGAAAGCTTATTTATTTCATCTAGCTTTTCTTCTTTTTCATTTACTAATGACTTTAAGATAGCTCTTTTTTCTTCTGATTCTTCCTTTGAATAGTTTATTCTTATCTTTGTATTATACTCATCTTCAATCTCTCTTAGAATTTTATCTTTTCTATGATTTAATCTATTAGATAAACTGTTCTTTATCTTCTCTATTCTTTTTTCAAAAGGAAGATGCTTTAGTTGATTTAAAAAGATATCATTTAGCTCTCCATATGAAAATAAAAGAAAATTACCCAGTTTAAAATCTTTTCTTGGTAAATATCTTTTTCCAATGTCATCAATATACTTATCTATAATATCTTTAAATTCAAGAGACCCTTTAAATGATGATGACCAAGTAATTAACTCTTTTTCAGCACCACTTATACTTTCACCTTCTATTAAGTTTATCATTTTCTCATCAGAGTCTATAAGAGCATATTCTTCTTCTATTATCTCGTCCATAAAATCTATAAATGTGGCTTGTCGCACATTTTCAACTCCTAATTCAGGTAAGACATCAGATATATAATCAATAAATAATTTATTTGGGGTTAATATCATAAAATTATCGGGATCAAAGTTTTCTTCATAGGTATATATAAGATAGGCTATACGGTGTAAAGCAATAGTGGTTTTTCCACTTCCAGCTACCCCTTGGACAATTAGTGGTTTATCAATCTCAGCTCTTATTACTTTATTTTGTTCTGCTTGAATAGTAGATGCTATATCTTTTAGTTTATTATCTGCATTTACATCTAACGAAGCCTGTAAAAAAGCATCATTAGTAGTAATATCAATATCAAGTATATCTTTTAATTTTCCATCTTCTATAGTAAATTGTCGTTTTAATAATATTTCACCATGCTCGGTTCCAACCTCTGTATCATAGCTTACCTCTCCTAATCTTCCTTCATAATATATACTTGCTAAAGGTGAACGCCAATCTATAATAAGAGGAAATTGTTTTTCAACTTCGTATAAAGAAATTTTTCCAATATAGTATTTTTGCGAATCTTGATTACCATCTCTTCTAAAATCAATCCTTGCAAAATATGGTTTATCTTTAACCTTAGATAAATTATTAAAAGTTTCATCAGCTTGGTCTATAAACTTAGAATTTATTAATATTCTAATATAACTCTGACTACTATCTAGAAAATCAAGTTCTTCCATGGCTTCTCTTATACCTTGATTATATTCCTCTTTGTATTCTTCTGTAGAATTTAAGATCTTTTTTATATAGTCCTTTGTATATTCTAATCTCTCAACTTCTTCTTGATAATCTGGATGATCTTTATTAGACATATAATCACTCCTTTTCATTTATAAGTTTGCATTTTTATATATTAAAATTCTTATATTTTGAAGGTTGGAGTAAAACCTTTAGTTTCGATGATTGAACCTAAATGGAATGTAAGACCTGTAGTTATCATTGATGGAACAATCATGCAAAATAGCATAAACCAAAAAGCTCTAGTCTTCTTAGCTTCCTTTAATGTCTATCATTCTTCTTTTAAAGCTGCTTCTCTAGCACATTGCAACACTAGTTACAACAGGCTAGAAATGTATGGTGCCAAGAGTGAGATACGAAACATTTGGCAACACCTAATAAAATTGAATTTTCCAAGACGCTAAAAACTATCAAAAATAAAGTTCTTTCACAATATTTAGTAAAGAAAAAACCACGCTCTTTCAGCGTGATTATAAGAAAAGAGAAATCAAATTAATTTTATGCTTTAAAATTTATCAAGAGGCACCTCTAAAGTATCAATAAATATATTAAAAGAAGTAAATAAATCTATTACTGAAACTAACTCTACTAATTCTACTTCTGTTAAACCTAAATCTTTAATTAATTTAAATTCTTGATCACTAATCTTATGTGCTTCAGTAGTTGATTTAACTGCAAACTTTAGAATTTTCTTCTCTTTATCCTTAATATCTGCCTCATCGATATCTTTAACTACACTCTGGATTATTTCCTCTGGTACTCCTAACTTCTGTAAAAATAATGAATGAGCACCAACACAATACTCACAACCATTAGCTTCAGAGACAACAACTGCTACCATCTCTTTTATTTTCCTATCTAAGTGACCTTCTAACATTAAACTTTTTACTTTTTCCCAATTAGCCTGCAAGACCTTTGGCTTTAAAGCTAAAGCTTTAAAAAGATTAGGAATTACCCCAAAGTTCTCTTTAATATCAGTATAAACTTCTTTAACTAATCCTTGAGCTTCTTCCTCTACAACTAGTTTAATCCTTTCCATTCATCTTCCTCCTTAATTTATTAAACATTAATTTTCATTATTAGAATACCTAATTTGATTGTTTATTATTGGTATTTACTTTAAAACCACTTAAGATTCTTGCATAATTAATTATGATTCATTCTTAAACCAGTTTAGAATTCAAATTAATTTATTAAGTAGAATTTATACTGTTCCTAGATTATGAACTCTACTTTGTTACACATATTATAATTATTCTTTACAAACCAGCTTTATCTAATATTGTATCTGCAACGTTTTCCGCACTTATAAATGGGAAATCATCACCAGTTAATAGTTCTCCTGCTTCTCCAGCAGTCATCTCTACCTCACCAGCTTTGCAAGTAGTATCAGATCCTTGTGGAAACGCTCCTAATAATGCTTCGGGTGTTTCAATTGGAAATTCTGCTCCTTCTAAAGCACCAACAATTTGATTCTTAATTTCTTCTCTTATTGACATAATAACTCCTCCTTGTTAGTTTAATTAAACCTAATTATCATCCTAACTTATTTAAAATCAAATTCTTAAAATAATTTAAATCAGTGGGAAATGGCTTAATAGCAACTTGAGCATATTCAAAAAATTCTAATATTTCTTCATCTGAAATCTCCCTAACTTTGGTGTCTACTAATAATATCCGATCATAAAAACCAAAATTTTGTCTTCCATCTATTTCATCCCAACCTAAACCTTTAACAAATATCTTCCGCCAATTATTAAGCCAACCACTAGTCAAGTAAAAATTATTTGCTTTCCTATCCAATTGTTGTCTCTTGTCACCATGTAAAGCACCAATACAATCTTTTATAGCTAACCTTTCTCCTCCAAATTCTGTAATTATTTCATCAATGTCTGGATGACAGCTACCAAAGATAACTAATACTTCTTTATGTTTCTGTGCAACTTTTTCTAACACTTGCACTAGCCTTTCCTCTAACCTGTCTAAGTCTACATGTAATGCCGGGTCTATATAATACCTTGATAATCTTATATCTTCAGATTGGCATATTGTTTCTAATTCTTCCTTTAAGATTCCACAAGCTACAAGAGCAGTTTCTTGATTCATTTTTCCCTCCTTTCTTACTTTCACTAAGGTAAGTATATAATAGAAAATAAATCAGTTCTGTAAAATATTTAACTAAATTTGTAATTAAATTAAGATTTATCATTATTAAAATAAAATAACCAGTCAATCTCTAATATTGATCGAGATCAACTGGTTAAAAACTTCTTCTATATTAACTAATCAAACTTAATAAGGAATCTGGTTCACTAATCATAAATTTTTTATTATGTTTTATAATACCTTCTAATTGACTTAATGCTTTAGTCACCATTACTCGAGAAGCTCCAATAAACTCAGCTACATCTTGATGAGTCAGTTCCAAATCAATAGTAACACCTTTAGAACTTTCAATTCCATACTCTTCACTTAAATGAAAAAATAAATTAATTAATCTTCCCTTTACATCATACATGGCTAAACTATCTACTCGTTTAGTAAACTGTTCTAATTTCTTTCCTAGAGTTTTGATTATTTTTAATCCTACTTGTGGATATTCATCAATTAATCTTTCAAATTCTTGCTTAGTACACGCACAAATAAAGGCATCCTCTACTACTGTTGCTGTAAATGCATGTTCAGAATCACTAAATAAAGCATTTTCACCTAAAACTTGATCACTACTAATAATTTGTAAAGTTATTTCTTTACCATTTTTAAATAATCTTGAAAGCTTAACCTGACCACTTTTTATTAAGTAAATAGCTTCCATCTTTTCACCTTCATTAAATAGTATTTCCCCACCTTCATATAGGCGTCCTTTAGCAAATGAGGGAACCATTAATAATTCTTTATTAGATAAACCTTCAAATATTGATAACTCTCGCATACAACTAAGCTTCTCCACTTTATCACCCCGATTTCACAATAATTTAAAATACTAATTTTAATATTGTCATATTTCTTTATTCAATTGAAAAATCCTGGCTTTTCTCTAATTTATATAATATTTATGACATTAAAGATTACTAAGTTGTTTAGCCACATTCTTTACTTTAGATTCAATTTCATGATCATCTTCCCGATCAATATTTGATTCTCTACCAGCCGCACCAGCACTAAAACCTATAATTTTCATTTTGTCTTCCTCCTTCTACTTCTATATTTAACAGTTTCTATATATTAATTATATCCCTATCATTACTCAAATGAAGAATTTTAACTACTGTTGTAATTACTTATTAAACCAAGGAAAACTAGTTAAAACTATTTCTTCTTTTTCTTTTCCTAAATCAATTGAATCTAATATTACTTTTATTTTATCAAGAGAAAAATTCTAATCTTTTGAATACAATTTAACATAAAATAAGTTTATCTTTTATAAATTAAACTCTACCTTCTATTAAAAATCCTATTCCTAAAACATTATGTTTTATCTTTCTACAATAATAATTTTTTTCAGTCCATAATAGGTTTTCCCCATCTCCTCCTGAGATGAGAAAACTATTTTACCATTGTCGTAATTCAATTGGTAATCCATCTGGATCTCTTATTTCAGCTCTTTTAGAAGAACCTAAATCTACTGGGCCCCAACTAATCTCTATTCCTTTATCTTCTAGATACTTTATTGTGTCTTCTATATCTTTTACTTCTAAGGCTAACATTCTATAACCTACTTGCCATTCTGTTTTTGAACTAGATTTTGGTTCTTCTACAGATAATAATTCAAGCATTGAATCATCTAATTCTAAATAGACGACTTCCTTTATTGGGGATGCATCAACTTCTTCTCTTTGTTTAATCTTAAATCCCAATATTTCAGTATAAAATGTAATTGATACTTCGATATCTGACGGTATGATTTCAACATGGTCAATTCTTTTAAACATTTTAACCCTCCTACTTCATATTTCCAATAGTATTATGACTTAAATTTACCAATATATTAATTTAAATCATAGCTTTTTTATGTTCACATCCTGGGGGACATTTATTAATCTCACAATCCTTACACTGCTCAAGAGAATCTATTGCACTCTTAATATTCTCTTTTGTATCTTTTAAATCTTGAATTTCTTCTTCTATCTGTTGTAACTGCTTACCAAGTAATGAAAGACTAGCAGAAGCTCTTTGTGATTTATCATCACTAATTTCTATAGAATCAATTAACTTCTTTATTTTATCTAATGGAAAGTCTATCTTCTTAAACCGATTTATAAATAGAAGTCTAGAGAGGTCATTTTCATTATATAATCGAAATCCACCTTCACTTCTTTCCGAAGGAGACAATAAACCTAACTCTTCATAATAACGTATAGTTCTTTTAGTCACTCCAGCTGTTTGAGCCAATTCACCTATCTTTAATAAACTTTGTTTATCTTTTTCCAAATCAAGGCCTCCCTATTTTTCTTTGCTTTATTATATCAAAAGAAGGCCTATACAGCAACATCTCTCAATATCTCATCTATAAAAATCATAATATAATCTATTCATCATTATTAATTAGAAAGTGGACAAGCCTTTATACATATCCCACATCTTTTTCCACCTAATTTAACAAAAATCTCATGATAACATTTCTCTTTATCTATATGCCATCCTTCTTGAGGAGTATATTTATTTTCCCAATCATCTAAAGCATTTCTTGGGCATGCCTTTATACATTTTAAACATTTATTACAGACCTGCTCTGCCTCATAGCTTGTAGGTGCTAATTCAGCGGTAGTAAGGATAGTTGTAAACCGAACTCTAGGACCATACTCAGGTGTAATAACTAAGTTATTAAGACCAAACTTCCCTAAACCAGCAGCCACTGCAATATGTTTGTGCGATATATCGGCTGCTAATCTTTTAGCATCACCAATACTAGCCGTTCCTGGTATACCTAAAGCTAGGTGACCCTTTTCCTCTAAAAATTTACCTACTTGATGATTAATTAAATTAAGCTTCTGATTAGCAAGATTAAATTCTAGCATATAACTATTCCTGCTCGTTGGCAAATTTAAAACTCCACCTTTATTTAAGGCATAAGCAATCGAAACCGCACTCTTAGCTCCTGATAAGTAATCGGTTGGGTGATGATTGTTAGGAAAATCTAGTTTCCTTACATCAACTACTCCTACCAAATCTGCACCTTTCTGCTTAGCAAAATTAATAGCTTTTTTAGTTAAATCCTCCATATCAAATCATCTCCTCAAACCTTTATTAATTTTCAAATTTATTCTTATCCAGCTTGAATCACTTAAGTCTTTAATTCATTATTAACAATTTAAAGCCCTTCTAATACGAAGGGCTTTAAATTAGCATATAAGTAAAATTATAATAATGATTCTGCTTGTTCAGCTTCAAATAATACTTTACCATCTTCAGCATGTGCTGTTCCTGTCAAACGATACCCTTTTGGCTCATCATTAGTAGATGCTAAAACCACCTGCATATCTCCTGTGTCTACTAAATTCTCTTGAGTAGTCTCCATCTTATAGATACCAAAAGTAAGTACATCATCATTTATCTCCTTTACCTCACCAACAACAATTAAATGTTGTTCTCCTTGAGAAGACACTGTACTAATTGGTACAAATGGAGCCTCTTTAGCCAAATTCTTAATTTCATCATTTAAAACCATTTTTTTATACCTCCTATTTAAGATTTTAGTTTAACTATAAATCATAATACCATAATCTTTACGTAAACGTCAAGCTAATAGTAAGGTTTTTTAGCATATTCATTTAGAAAAATAATATAAATCTTTTAATTGAATTTTTTATATCTAATCTAATTTCACTTTTTGTCGCCATTTATAAGGCAACTCTATTATAGTACCTGGTTCATCAATTTCTTTTATTGACATTAAACTCTCTTTAATCACCTTTAGTTGTAATCCCGTATTACCTGGATCTCCAAATGGAGCACCAAAGACAAAATTAGTATTGATTGTTCGTGGTGCTTGTACTAAATTAGCAACTTCTAAAAACATATTTAATGTTACAGTAATTATATCATTCTCTTCTAATTTTCTTGCTAACAATCCCACGGATTGATTGCATATTGGTCATGCAGGTGCTAAAATCACTATATCTACTTGATCTTCCTTTAAAGAATTAATAATTTTCATTCCTGTCTGATTAATAAGTTCATCAACCTTTAAACAATAACCCATAAAACTATAATTTCTTTTAGCTAACGTACCAATTAAACCTCTTTCCTCAAGTCTTTTCAACAATTCAACAGGAAATACAGTATTCATATCTTCCTTTATATATCTGTAGTCATAATGACCATGACTAATTTCTAAATCTGCAAATTTCACTTCACTCGGAATTTCTCGATAGCTAGCATCTCCCATTGGATCTTCAGTGTCAAACTTTGAAGTATCTTTTAAATGAAGTCCACCTGAAGAAATTAAAGCAACTTTTGCTTTAGAAATCGGTTTTCTTAGCTTAACAAATGGCACCTCTTTTTTTCGATTATCAATAAATTTAAAATTAGGATCAACATTACTTTGAATCATTTTCTCAATATTTTCTATATCCATTTCTATCTCCCTTCTCTCATTTTTAAAAATTACATCATAACCCTAACGTTAGAGTCAAGTAGCTAACAAATTAATATATCTTTCTATAGCTGTTTTATTTCGCACCATATATTTACCAAAAGACCAAAAAGCTTTATGTTGATAAAAGATTACTTCTATATTCCATCGTATCCTATAATCACATAAGGGTAGATGGAATATCTTTTTTACATTTTTCTCATATCTAGTTCCTTATTTTGTAGTATATCCGTATTACAAATTACTAAACAGATATAATATTTTATAAAGCATCCCTTTAACTGGCAGAATTTTTAATAAATCCCCTGGTCTTATACGATTCATATTATTAATATCATTTGCTCCAATTAATGTGTCAATATCTATATCATGCTTTCTTGCTATATCCCAAAGCGTCTCACCTTTTTTTACCTCATGTTCTTTAATTCTATCTATCAATGTTACATCCTTAATTTCTTTTCGCTTTTCCTTCGAATTATATTTTTCTAAAATAGTTTTTTTCTTCTTTTTTTGATAATAACTCTTCAGAAGCGATTATAGATTTATCTACGTTAAACCCAACGTAAATGAATATAAAAGAAGTAATTAATAAGATTAGTGCAACTATTTTCTTCATTCTCCTTACTCTCCTTTAGCCCTCGTAATTCTCATCGCATTTAAAACAGCTAATAATGCCACACCTACGTCAGCAAAGACTGCTTCCCACATTGTAGCAGAACCAAATGCACCTAAAATGAGTACAATTCCTTTTATACCTAAAGCTAATATGATATTTTGCCAAATAATTTTACGTGTAAATTTGGCTATATTAATCGCATCAATTAAATTAGAAGGCTTGTCTTTCATCAATACTACGTCAGCTGCTTCAATAGCCGCATCAGATCCTAATCCTCCCATAGCCACTCCAATGTCAGACCTAGCCAAGACAGGTGCGTCATTAATTCCGTCCCCAACAAAGATTAAATTTTGATCATCATCACTTCTATTAAGCATTTCTTCTACCTTTTCTATCTTTTGATCAGGTAAAAGTTCGGCATAATAATCATCTAAGCCTAACTCATCTGCCACACTTTGGGCTACTTGCTTATTATCTCCAGTCAACATCACAAATTTATCGACACCAAGCCTCTTTAAGCCACTAATTGCTTCCTTAGCATCTTCTTTAATCTTATCGGAAATAAGAATATAGCCTACATACTCATTATCACAAGCCACGTAGATAATCGTTCCTGAAGAATCGATTCTATCATTATAATTGATATCTTCTCGTTCCATTAATTTATGGTTACCAGCCAAAATTTCTTTCCCATCTACAGTCACCTTCAATCCATGTCCCGCAATTTCTTGGTAATTATCAATTTCATCTGATTTAATATTCTCTCCTTGGTATGCTTCTAAGATTGACTGAGCAATTGGATGGTTAGAATTAGTCTCTGCTTGAGCAGCTAATTTTAATAAATCTCCTTTTGACCAATCACCCTCAGGCACTATCTCTGCAACATCAAATACACCTTCAGTTAAAGTTCCTGTCTTATCCATCACAACTGTCTGCACACTATTTAAAGCCTCTAAATAGTTACCTCCTTTAACCAAAACTCCTTGTTTAGAAGCTGAACCAATTCCGCCAAAAAAGCCTAAAGGAATAGAGACTACTAATGCACAAGGACAAGAAACAACCAAAAAGACTAATGCTCTATAAATCCACTCATTAAAAGCAGCTCCAGGAATGACTAATGGCGGTATAATAGCCAATGCCAAAGCACCAAATACCACACCTGGTGTATAATAACGAGCAAATTTAGTAATGAATTTTTCTGTCGGTGCTTTTTCACTAGCTGCATTCTGAACTAGCTCTAAAATCTTATTGACAGTGGATTGACCAAACTCCTTACTAACCTTTACTGTTAAAAGGCCATCTTGATTAATCATTCCACTTAAGATCTCTTCACCTTGTTTTACCTTTCTTGGTACAGATTCACCAGTTAAAGCCGCAGTATCAACCATCGATTCCCCTTCGATAACTTCACCGTCTAATGGCACCTTTTCACCAGGTTTGACTACAATTAAATCCCCAATTTGAACTTGATTAGGATCTACTTTCCTTACTTCATCCTCTTCTTTTAAATTAGCATAGTCTGGTCTAATATCTAATAAAGACTTAATAGAACGTCGTGAACGATTAACGGCCATATCTTGGAATAATTCTCCAACTTCATAAAAGAGCATAACTGCTACACCTTCAGGGAATTCTTGAATAGCAAAAGCACCAATTGTAGCAATCGCCATTAAAAAGTTCTCATCAAATATCTGACCTTTAGAAATATTTCTTGCCGATTTAGATAATACTTTACCACCAATTATCACATATGCAATCCCATATAAAGCTAATTCCCCAACAAAACTTAACTTTAATAATAAAGCCGCTACAAAAAAGGCTGCACCAATTCCAATTCTAATTCCTTCAGACTTTAATTCGTTATTATCTTCTTGTGAATGACTATGCCCGTGTTCATGACCACAACAGTCGTCTTCATCTTCTTTAATTATTACATCAGGCTCTAAATCATGAACAATCTCACGAACTGTAGTTACTACTTCTGATAATACTTTAGCCTCATTTACTTCAATACTTAACTCTTGTAGAGCAAAACTTAAATCAGCCTTAACTACTTCTTCTAAATCATTGACTCTATTTTCTATCTTTTGAGCACAATTTGCACAACCTAATCCTTCTAAAGTTAATTTCTTCTTTTTATTAAGATTAGTTTGATTAGTTCTTTTTACCTCAACACCAGGCTCAATATCATCAACAATCTTAGCAATTTTATCTATAACTTCACCTGGATTAACATTAATCTTAACTTCTAATGTCTTCATCATAAAATTCATCTTACTCTCATTTACCTCTGATAACTCACCAACTTTAGCCTCAATCTTGCTAGCACAACTAGGACAATTTAAACCTTCTAACAATAACTTTTCCTTAACTAAACTATCTGCTCCCATCACAAAACCTCCTTTATCTTTTAGCCAGCATCAGTCAATATTTATGATTTGTTTATATCTAAATTTTAATTATGTTTAATCATGTTTTAAATGTCTTTAATTGTCAATTATTTTAACAATAACATCCATAAGTTACCCCTCATCACATAAATATCTCACTTACTTCCTTTAAATCACTGATCCCTGTTTGTATGAACAACTGTTCACATATATAATAAAAAATATATGAATATGTGCTCATGTAATTATTATATATATTCTCCTACCTAATGTCAACAACTTATTTAAATTTGATCATCTTCCATTACATGCTCTAAACCTTGATTAAATAATTGTAAAATATGATGATCATCTAAAGAATAATAGACTACTCTCCCCTCTTTCCGATATTTAACTAAATTAGAATCACGTAATTTCCTTAACTGATGCGAAATAGCCGACTGTGTCATCCCTAGTAATTCAGAAATATCACATACACATAATTCTTTATTAGCTAAAATATTAATAATTTTAATTCGGGTCGGGTCACCTAAGACTTTAAAAGTAGCCGCTAATTGTTGTATTATATCTTCAGATAATTTCTTATTCTTCAACTCTTTAATATTTTTCAAATTCGGACAATATTCTTGGCAGACTAATATATCTGTATCTTTCATTATTTTCACTCCCACTTCTACTCAATAAATCAACTTTAAAAACATTTCTCTACATTAACTATATCTTATTTCTTCTAGTCACTAAATTAAATACCCTTTAAATCATCTTTATAATCATAAGAAGTTTACCTCCAAAACGGTGGGTTCGATTCCATACCTCTTCGCTTGCTAATGTCCAAGGAGTCTTGATTCCTAATGACCAGTTACGTTATCTATTTCATTTTACAAGTAACATGTTTTATTAGTCTTTTTTCACTATCTAAGTTAATGTCATCAATTACAAGTATAGTTTTCACTTTATTTTCATTACTTCTTCATATTTAACCTATATTATATATTTGTAAGGTCAAATGGGCCGTACATAAAAAAATTAAATGAGGAGTGTTTCACATGAAAAAAACAGTAATAGGAATAACAGTATTAACATTAGTCTTATCTTTAGGAGCGATGGCTATGGCACATGGTTTTGGTGGCAATGGTGACTATGAAGCACAGTATAATGCACAAAAGGAATATATCCAACAACAATTAGATGATGGAGCAATTACACAAAAACAAGCAGATTATATGTTAGATAGATTAGAATATATGAAAGAATACTCAGAGCAGTATGGTAATGCTGGTTATGGAGCATATGGTATGCCTTGCGGAGGACCAGGTATGATGGGTGGTTATCCTGGTATGATGAGAGGTTACGGTCCAGGTATGATGGGCGGCTATGGCCCTGGCATGATGCATGGTGGTTGGTAATTAATTTTATAAACTTCATTATATAATTTAATTTCCCCTTCCCTTTATATAGAATCCCATTTTATATAAGGAAGTTAGTCTCCTTGGAAACAAGGAGACTTTTTATATTAAGCATAACAAAAAACCAGCCTAATTAGTTGGTTTTGATAATAGTTATTCTACTCTATTTATGATAACTTTTGTAACCTTTTTTGAGGGTTATCAAACTTTACAGCGGAAGGGTCAAAATAATCAGGATCATAACCTTCCTCTAACCACTCTATAATTCGTTCATACTCTTCATCTTCAGGATTATTAAGTATTTCCAGTATTCTTTGATAACCAGGAATACCGCCACAATCCTCAGGTGGGCAAGCTCTCTCACCTTCTACACATATCGGATAATCCACTTCTTTTTTTGCAGGTTTAATCTCTTCAAGTTCTATTATGTGCTGCCAATAATCACCGAAATCATAGATATAATTTACAGTCTTGTTCTCCTCTGTGAAATAATCAGCTATTTTTACTTGCCAACTAGTAGCAACATCATCACCAAACTCTTGGTCAGGAATACCTATTTGAAGTTTACCTTCGGGGACTTTTGCTTTAAATTCATGCAAATGATAATCGAACCAACCCATAGCATCTTGAATTGCTACGTGTAAATCCCAAAAAGTATAATCTTCAGGAACTTCTATTTTTCGCCAAATTGTTGGTTTTATCCCTTTAAGACTTATCTTAAAACGATAAACCTTATCATATGATTTACCCATCCTTGCTTTAAAAACAGCCCTTAGTTCTTCGATTGGATAAGCTGTTTCTAATTGTAAAATAGGTATTCTATTGTTTTCTTTATTTAATTCAATCATGTCTTGATTAGATTTAGATGCAAGCTCATAATTCCCATGGTCTATAAATTTTTTAAGATAATTTATTGAACTTAAGATACTGCGACTATAAGTTTTAGAGTAGTTTATATCTTCTATTCTTTTCATGTACTCATCTATGTAAAATTTCTTTATTCCTTCAGCTTTCAAATTATCTTTAATAGCATTAGTTATCAATTCACTTAGATTTTTAAAGTCTGCTTTCTTTAATCCATATAAAATAATGGAATAGCGAGTTGCAACATTCATTAAAATGACAGCTTTTCTTCTCTGGATAGTAACTAAGTGAGCATGCCAGTTATAAAAATCATCCCTATTTTCTTGGGAAGTCTCTTTAATTTCATAGTCAATCTCTTTACGTAATTTACCAGTACAATTAATTGTTAGCATCATATCACCTCCGCAAATTCAATTATATCCTCTTATTGGATAATTAACAAGTCTTTCTAATAAGTTTATTCCCATATTAAATATGAAAAATACTCTTATTATAAATATATTTCAAATTATTTCCAGGGGAATGATTTGAATTTATTATTCTATTTCTTGCTCTTATAATTTTCATGTTTGAAATACATCTCACGTGATTAATGTAATACTTCATTAATTGCTTGTTGGATTAATGGAGCTCCCCTTTATTAGTATTAACCTATAAATCCCCCCTAGAAAATAAAAAACTATAAGTACAAAAATAACCTGTGTCTTTAAAAACACAGATTTTATTGTTTAATAAATTTATTATATTTTGCTAATATATACTGATTTAATTTAATACCTACAAACAACGTAATATTATTAAATATTTTACCAGGATTTTTTTAATTCATCTAATTTTGACTGTTTATTTAAAATTTTAGTACATGTTTCCCAGTCACTTGCTCTAGCCTGTTCATTATATTTAATTTCAAAGGGGTGCTTTTCAGGTGCACTATCAATAATTCTTTTAGCCTTTTCTTTCTCACCTATTGCAACATTGATCCATGCATCTTCTAAAACATCAGGTAATTGCCCAAAAATATCCTGCTTTATTACCACCAGCATAAATACCTATAGAAGTAAATCTAAAAAACCAGTAAAAAAGAAGTATCAACTCATATAACTACTACTTCCAATCAAGTCTGGACCTGGGATATAACCTAGCTCAATGCTTTTATTAAGGGTAAATTCTTAATGTTTTATTAGAACATTTTTTACATCATATTAGAGGACAATATTAACTTTTATATAAATAATTATATGAGGTATAGAAAGGAGGATAAATATTTAATTATGTAACTTTTCTCAATCTTATTTATCATTATCACTTATAGCACTTGTCATTATATTTCTTATGGTTAGATATATTAGTTCTAGAATATAAAAGTTATTTTAATAAATTTTGGAAGGGTGTCTTTAATATGAATTATTATTTTGAAGTATTAAATGAATATGCAGAATTTAATGGTCGAGTAAAAAGAAAAAAATATTGGATGTTTACTCTTATAAGTTTTGTTATTTCTATTATATTACGCTTAATAAGCCCTGTTCTTTTAGGAATATATGGCTTAGTAGTATTGCTCCCTGGATTAGCAGTTACTATAAGGAGGTTACATGACACTAATCGTAGTGGATGGTGGGTATTAATTAATATTATTCCTTTAATAGGACCTATAATTTTTTTAGTATTTATGGTGCAAGATAGTACATCTGGAGAAAACAAATATGATTCAAAACCTAAAATCCAATCACAAAACAATCAAGTTAATACTAATAACTTTAAACAAAATAATTTAAATTCTAAAGAAAAATTAGCTTTAGAAAATTCTAAAGTAGAATGTAATGAATGTGGAGAAATGGTAAATACTGAGGTTGATTTTTGTTCAAATTGTGGTAATGAATTAACTAGTGAAAGAAAACAAACATGTTATAATTGTGACTCAGTAATTGAGGAATATGCTAGATTCTGTCCTGAATGTGGAGTTGAGCTTGTAATGTCTTGTCCAGAATGTGAAACAGAATTAGATCCTAAAACTAAGTTTTGTTCTAATTGTGGTTTTAATTTTGAGTCTGATAATAATGATGATAGGGGTAGTGAAGAAGAGACAGGACCCTAAATATGAAAGCTATAAAATATGAAATTAAGGAAGGTTAGAAATGAATAAACATAAATTTTTAACAGTAGGAATTATTTTATTATTAATTGGTCTAGTAGTTTTAATCAATACTGAAATATTAAATAATAATCAAATAAATCAATTTTTAACAGAAATTCTATCAGTAAAAATTATGGCTATAATTTTAATAGTAGCTTGCTTATTACTAATAATATATTTAATTATTAAGTTTAATATTTGGAGTAAAATTTTAACTTTTTACAAATTAGACTTAAATGGCAAATTTATATTAAGACTTAATTTAATGAGTAACAGTTATACTGAGATTACTAATTATCAGAAATTTAAAGATAAACTGGCTCAATTTCAGACAAAATATGACTTTTTGAAATATGATATTGATTATACTTCTAGTTCAATTAGCATTGAATTAAAAACCCCACAAAAATTAAACATCAAAAATGGTGAAGATTTTTTAAAACAATTTGTAAATGAATTAAATAAAATGATTTCTTTATTGTCTACAGAACAAATATTTATAGATTTAAATATAACAGGTGAAGTTAATAACTTAAAAGAAAATATAAGTTTTATAATTACAAATCAAGACAATAAAGTAGGTATTAATAAAAATAAATATCCTAATGGTATTATGAGTAAACTCACACATATAAATGGCTAATTAAAGAAAGGAGATCTTAATATGTTTTTATTCTGGTTTATTTTTTGTGGAGTAGTAGCCTATTTTGCTAACGAAAGAGGACGCAGCCCAATATTATGGGGGCTTTTAGCTTTTCTTATTTCTCCTTTATTAGCTGGAGTTGCTTTAGCAGCTATGAAAGATTTAAGCATAGAAGAAGAAATCGATAGATTAGATAAAACTACTGAAAATATAAAACGGGAAATAAAGTCTAATCAAAAATATAATGAACAATATAGGAAAGAAATTCAGCCTAAATTAACATCTGGAGGAGAACATCTAACTAATAATCAAACTCCTAGTAATAAATCACAGCCAGCCTTAGGATCTAAAAAAATAAAATGCAAAAATTGCAATAAATATGTTCCAAAAGACACTAAATATTGTGGTGATTGCGGCAATAAAATAATCAAACAAAATGAAAAAGAATGTATTCATTGTCAGCAAATAATATCTAAAGAATCTAAATTCTGTCCTAAATGTGGTCAGAAATTGATTATAGAATGTTCTAATTGTGGTAAAGAACTAACTTCTGATATTAAATTCTGTGTGAAATGTGGAAAAGAAATTAAGGTATGATCTCAAGCTTATTCATATGCTTAAGGGTGGTGGGGAAATTAATCTTTTCTCCAAAGTTTGTCATTAAATATCCTTCCATTAATTAGTCTTTCTACTTCAATAATTCTATATATTCATTTTACTTTAATCTCTTCCACTTTGCATTTCTTCCTTTGCCTAACACTTCTATAAATCCTTCTTTCTTTAGTTTCCTAAATACTCTATTAATTGTTGAATCAGAAACATCTGGACAGGCATTTCTTATATCTTCTTTAGTAAAAGTTCCTAATACATTTTTAACAGCTTGCTCTACTCTATAACTTTTATTTCCTTTTTTATTCTTTACTAATCCTACTCTATCCTCAAATTCTTTATAAGCAGCAAGTAAAGTTCCTAAAAAATAATCTAACCAAATAAATATATTATGATTAGCATCATGCCAACCTGTGGAAGATTGGTTTAAAGTTCTATAATAACTAGATTTACTCTCTTCAATAATTTTTTCTAAACTAATATATCTTCCAACTTTATAATCATATTTATATAATAATAGTAATGTCAATAATCTTGACACTCTTCCATTCCCGTCATTAAAAGGATGAATACATAAAAAATCCAATATAAAAGTTCCTATTAATATTAAAGGATCAATCTTTTCCTCTCTCATTTCTCTATTTAGATAATTACATAATTCCTCCATAGCTTTTGGGGTTTCATATGCAGACAATGGCTTAAATCTTACACGCTCCTCCCCATCAGGTGATATTTCTCCTATAATATTATCTTGATTCTTCCATTTCCCTCCATCAGCAGGAATAAACTTATATAAATCTCTATGTAATTGCAAAATTATATTAGGATTTATAGGAATAGCATCATAAGAAGTGTGGATTGTATTTAAAACATCTTTATACCCAGCAATTTCTCCTTCTGAACGGTCTTTAAGGTTTGTATCATCTTTCATTATCTCTTTTAATCGTTTATCAGTAACAACTATCCCTTCTATACTATTAGAAGCTTTAGTACTTTGAACAACCGCTACTTCTTTTAATTTTTCTAATATCTGTGGAGATTGATTCATATACAAATCTTGTTTTCCTTTATATTCATTTGTTTTCCCCACTAATTTTACTATATTCATTGGTATCTTTTCATTTTTTAATTTCTCATTTCTAAATGAATTCATAAATATACTCACCTTTCCTATTAATATGCTCATTTAATTTTTTATGACTATATTTATTATACCATAAACATAATCATTTTACTATAAAAGTATTCATTAAATCATAAATGAATATATTAAAAAGATTGATCAATATATTTATATCTCTACGAGATCGTTGTGCTATGCAAGTAAGTTTTGTTCTAACCTTTTCTCTGGTTCTGAGTTCAGAGAGTGTGTCCTTTACTTGCAATTACTCTTTTACTACTCCTTCCTGCGACCGGAGTTACCCGGCTTCTTAAGTACATTGATGACTAGTCTTTATCCTGATGGGTATTCCGCCCACTAAAATATATGCCCTGCCAGGACACACCGCTAAGGTGCTGTTATATGATTGTAAGGGCACATCAAAAATCTGAAGTTACTTAGTAAACACTACGATATATTCATTCCAATCTAACAAATAACTTTATAAAACACCCTTCATTATAATATTACCATAAAAGTTATTATTTGTTTATGTTAATCTAAAAGTGACCCACGATATTAATTGAAAATTTAGTTAAAGAGCCACAATATGATTCATCAAATAGGAGTAAGAGAAAATTAACCGATGAAATTATTGAAGAAATTAATAAATGTTTAGAGAAAAATAAAAAGAAGAAAACTCAAGGTAAACATAAACAACTTATGAATAAAGTGGATATCCATGATTATTTAGTAGATAAAGGTTATGATATTAGTTATAGTACAGTTTGTAATTATGTCAGGGAACATACTAAAGAAGCTTATATTAAACAAGTATATAAGCCTGGGAAGACTCTTCAATTTGACTATGGAGAAGTAAAAGTTAATATAGCTGGTGAAAATAAAGTTCTAAATTTGGCCCTATTTACAACAGGATATGGTTTTTATAGCTATGGTAAACTTTATGAGAATAAAAAGATCGTAAACTTTTTAGATGCTCATGTCAATGCATTTAAACATTTTGGAGGGGTTCATAATGAAATAGTTTATGACAATTTAAAACAAGCTGTTAGGAGATTTGTGGGCCCTACTGAAAAAGAAGCAACCGAAGATTTAGTTAAATTATCACTTTATTATAAATTTAACTATAGATTTTGTAATGCAAGACCAGGAAATCCAGGGACAGGTAAAACCCATTTATCAATTGGATTAGGTATTAAAGCCTGTAATGAGGGTTATAGTGAAAAACGATTACGGTCCTTTGAGAAGAAATTTGAAAAGTATGATTTAATTATACTTGATGAACTAGGATATATTTCGTTTGATAAGGAAGGTAGTGAATTATTATTTTCATTTTTCATAAAGTTTGAAACTACCATAAATTAGGTGTTGTATATTTATTAATTTGCCAAATAACCTTAATAACAGACATTAGTTATATTCTAACACTATTATATACTGTTTAGATGTAAAAATCAATACATTTCTCTGGTTTACTATGTTTTATTAATTAATATGGAATCCGTTAATTAAATTAGATACTACATTAAGCAACCTATCTCTTCCACGCAATTTTTTAAACTAATATACTAAATTTTATTATAGTAATATTCAAATATATCTTATCTTACTTTAAATCAACATTATAATAAATTAATTTTGATTTTAATGTTTTCTGCTACTGCATTATCCTCACAGCTCACTTTTAATAAAAACCTATCAATAATATTTAAGTATTAACATAGCTTGACATCTAATTATATCTTACTATTATAATGTAGGAAAAATATTTTTCTCTTATATATCTACATTCTAAAAAGTTGTGATCTACTAATTTCAATACTTTTGTAACCTCTCTATTAGTAGAATTAGAGAATTTTAAAATCTCATTTATATCCAATCATTCTCCTTGAAAAATGTTAAAAAACCCCTGAATCAATTCGAGGGCACTGAAAAACCTACGGTTTTTCAGTGCCCTCCCTAATTAGGTATAGAACTTTCAGTAATAACTTTATTATTTGTTAAGTTCATTATAATCTTTTTGTGTCTTAAAAGTATGGGTTCTAATATCGCCTGGTGTTGCTGACTTAGCTGTTTTAGGCATATGACAATCCACACACTTTTGTGCTACATTTTGTTTTTCTAAATCAAGGTGAACATCATGACATGAACTACAAGTTAAACCAGCCTCGTTATGTTCACTTTGAAGGAATCCTAAGTATTGCTGATGATGGCTCTTTTCTAATAATAAGTCTGCATCTGCTTTATCATCCCACCATTTATTAGCTGCATCTTTTCCTTTAACTTCCCACCATCTCTTATCGGCAGTAGTTGGATTATAAATATCTTCAACAATATCTCCAGGTTCAAACCCATACGGATAACCATAATATCCATCAACATGCTTTCCACGATTATGACATGAACCACAAATGCTAACCTTTTGCCCTCTACTTAAATCTTTTGGATTAACAATTTTTTCTGGATCCATAGTTTTAACATGCTCTTGTCCAGCTCCGTGACAGGATTCACAACCAACTGATGTCTCAGCAAAAGGTTGTACCTTACCAGCATTCTCCTTATCAGGTATAGCATCTGCTGGTCTAGCTCCCGTAGTATGGCAGCCCATACACTTCTTACTCCATGGTCTTTCCTCCCAGTTATTAGCATGATATGGTTTCCATTCTTGTGTTTTAACAATCCATTGAGCAGGTAAGATATAATAGTGTCCATCTTTTTTAGTAATATATCTTTGCTTCCACTTACCTCCAATAACATATACTGCGTCATCTTTATCAAAAGTTAAATCTGCATCATCAGAAGTAAAGTTTCCAACAATATTTTCTTCTTTAGCCTTTCTAATCATCTGACTATGTCTTGATCCTTTCCACTCTTTATATTTGCTACTATGACATGTTTTACATGTCTCTGAACCTACATAGTCATCTACATCAGATGCTAAAGCTACCCCTGTTACAAATGTCATCATTAATAAAATTAAGCAACTTACTAATAATTTTTTCATCCTTTAATCACCCCTTTAATTTTTTCTTTCATTATAATTATTTCATATTGTAATTTTTTTAACAAGATGTTAAATATAACATATTAATATGACATAAATCATAATAAAACCTCGGGGGAATATGACATTTGTCACAAAGTTCTTTCTTTATTTTTAAAATTTAAGGTTTTTATTCTATTTCCTCATCTTTTTTTTAGTAATATAAGTTGCTGCTTCCACTCGATTATCAAAATCTAACTTCTTTAGTATATTGCTGACATAATTTCTAACAGTCTTTTCAGTTAAATTTACTTTCTTAGCTATCTTCCTATTAGTTAATCCCTCTGATAAAAATTCAAGAATTTCTCGCTCCTTATCTGTTAACTTCTCATCATCTTGATCTGCTTCATTCTCCGATTTACGCATATGTTGTAAAACTTTCTTTGTAACTTTAGGATCCAATAATGATTCCCCTCTACTAACCTTCTCGACTGCTGTAATTAATTCTTTATTATTAATCTCCTTTAATACATATCCACTTGCTCCTGCCATAATTGACTTAACGATAGCCTCATCATCCTTATAAGAACTTAACATTATAACTTCAACATTAGGTTGATTATTACATATTCTTCGACAAGCATCAATACCACTATAATCTCCAGGTGGCATCTTAATATCTAATAATACTACATCGGGTTGATATTCTTCGGTCTTTTTAATTGCTTCATTAGCAGAACTTGCTTGTGCTACAACTTCAAATTCAGACTTTTGTTCTAATAAAGTAACTAAGCCTACTCTCACTACTCCATGATCATCAGCTAAAATTATCTTTACTTTAGACACCTTTTATCACCTCACATGGTATTTTGATTTTGATCTCTGTTCCTTTTCCCTTAGCTGAATTTATGATTAATTCGCAATTGATCAGATTAGCTCTTTCCTTCATATTCTTTAATCCCTGATGTTTTTCCTTTTTGTCGCCAGTTGAATATAAATCAAAACCAACACCGTCATCAATTAATCTTATAATTATTTGATTAGTATCTTCCGATACTTTTAAAGTTACTTTTCTTGCTTTGGCATGTTTTTTAATATTATTTAAACCTTCTTGCAAAATATGATAAATATTATCTAAATATTCAGGAAAAATCTTAATATCCTTAGAAACCATATAATCAAAATTAACCTGCACATCTAAATCTAAAAAATCATCTATTAATTTTTTTAACAACTGATATAAGTGCTCTTCTTCTAGAATTTCTGGCTTTAAATCCATAATATAGTCTCTAATATTAGAAATAATTCCATTTAGATTATCCATCTTCTTATTAAGTTCTTCCTCAGCTTTAACTAAATTCTTTTGTTGCATTAAGTATGACACACTCTCTAAACCTAGACCAACACCATAAATTGACTGAATAATACCATCATGTAAATTTCTAGAAATCCTTTGTCTCTCATTTAAAATTGCTTTTTCTTTCTTCAATTTTTCTAGTTTATAATGATACTCTACATCATACATTTCTAAAATACCAACTATAAAATAGGCCATTCCTATTCCAGTTATAGCTCTAAACATTTGAACTGGTAATTTAAATGTAGTAAAAAAAGTATTAACATTAATATACCTTGATAACAGGTGTATATTTTCAGGTACTACTAGTCCCCCTACTACTCCATATAAAAATATAGCTCCTATTAAACCATAAAGATTATTAACTATCTTTTTATTACCTAAAACTTGTAATTCATTTATCTGTAAAAACAAAGCATAACATGTAATAAATGAACCAGGCAGAGCCAATAAATATCTACTCCAAACATCTGCTGCTTTTAACCACATATTAAAATAAACTAAATTACTCTTAAACCCAAAATAAACAGATAAAAACATCCAAATAATAAATATAATCCATGGCAGAAATAATAAATAATTACTCTTTTGTTTGGTGTTCACCAATAAATGAATTCCAAAATAAAATAAAAATACAAATGATAGCCCCTCTATAAAGCCTCTGAAAATATAGAATTCCTTAATAATAATTGAAGACAAATAATGCTCTTGAATTGGAATAAAAATATATCCCCACTCATAAAAACTATGTAAAACTCCAAAAATTGCTAAAAAGACTAAACTATTAGCTAATCTAAAATTACTATTAGAAGTATTCTTAAGAAAAACTGCAAATCCTAACATAAAAAATGATAAACCATAGAAAAAATAAATCAAATTAATATTTACCTTTAAAACTTCATAAATAGTATGCATTAATTAATCCCTCTTTATTTAAGACTATAAATTAATATTATAGGACTATAATTTTTTATACTTAACTTGCTAAATCTTTATTTTTCATATATGAAATGACTATCTTAATCAATAACTGACTCTCCAAAGTCTGTTAGACATCAATGGAAAATACTCCCTTATCAATTAAACGTGTATAATCCCTCTTTCCTTAAATAAAATATAGTCTACTAGATAATAAAAGCCTCATCAAGGGCCTTAAATGCAGTCTGGCAAGCAGAATCTTTTAAAGATCATAAGCCCCATAACTTTGCAACCTTGCTTTTTAATAAATATTTAATCTAGTTATTTCAATCAAATAAAAAATACTAAAACTATGATGCAGAAGTGAATATCTCACCTTTAACCAATAACTCTTCAACTTCTTTAACTGACAGAGGATGTGCAAATAAATAACCTTGTCCAATATTACAGTTATGTTGCTTTAAAAATATTTGTTGTTCTACAGTTTCTATACCTTCCGCAATTATATTAAGATTTAAATCATTACCTATGTTAATTATATTCTTTACAAGTGCTGTTTTGTTTTTATCTTTTGAAATATCTTGAATGAAACTCCGATCAATTTTTAAATTATTTAGAGGAATATCATCCAAAATACTTAATGATGAATAACCAGTTCCAAAATCATCTAGAGCTATGTTCACTCCTATCTCTTTTAACTTCTTTAACATATGACTTAGTTCTTCTATATTTTTTCTATTCCTTTCAGTAATTTCTAATTCTAAATATTTAGGTTCAAGCTGAATTTTTTCTAGTACTTGATTTACAGTTTTTAAAAATCCTTTATTAAAAAGTTGGTTCTTATAGACATTTACTGACATATTTATCGGAGGTAGACCAGCATCTTGCCAAGCTTTATTCTGTTTACAGGCAGTCTGTAGAACCCACTTGCCAATAGGTTTAATAAGACCCGACTCTTCTACTATTGGAATGAATTCTCCAGGAGAAACATGTTCTAATTCAGAATTCTGCCAACGGATTAATGCTTCTACTCCTATAATTTTACCTGTATTTAAATTTATTTGTGGTTGATAATGAAGTCTAAGTTCATTATTCTCCATTGCATGTCTTAACCTATTTTCTATTTTAGCTTTTTGTAAAAGTATTACATTTAAATTAGAGTCATAAAATTTATAGTCAACTTTTTTCTTCTTCTTATTTGAATACATTGCTATATCAGCGTATCTAATTAGTTCATCTGCATTATTTCCATCCTCTGGATAAACACTAATCCCAATACTAGGAGTTATAATTATTTCATACTCATTTATATTAAGTGGCTTAGAAAATTCACGAATAATTCTATTAACTACCTTTTTAACTTGTTTTCTCTCAATTTCTTTCATTTTATTAAAATAAAAGCAATTACTTTACTAATTATACTAAGTTTATATTTCATATCTTGATTTATCACCCCTTTAAAATTAAATTTTTATCTATAAATTATATCCCTTTACTTTTTATTAATTTAAATAGTATATCTATTACAGACAAATTAATATAAGAACTATAATAAAAAACCACATCAAAAGTTTTAAAAATTACAATTCCACAACTTTGCTTCCCTGCTTTTCAACAGGTTTACCCTCTAAAATCTAAAAAATTCTATTTTATTGTATATAACTATGATTTTGATTCATTATATAATGATTGAAGCTATAAGATGAATAATTCATTTATTAATATTTTACCATATATTATTATAACTACTATATTATTGTTATAATTCCTTTTTTAATATAAAAAAATGTAGTATAAAGTTATATTTGTCCCAAATATATTATGAGAACCATCATGTTGTTATGCATAAAAACTTTTAATTTATAGATAATAAAAGATGTACATAAAATAAATTTGGAGGTGATTATGGTGTCTAATATTAAATGTACTGTCGAAGAATGCCAATATAATGAGAGCGACTTATGTCAAGCTTCTACAATTAAAGTGCAAGCAGGAATGCAAGACCATGTAATTAGTACTTCGCATGATACTGCATGTAGAACCTTTACCCCTAAAACAAATTTAAGTTAAATAATATTAACCACAAACTCCTGGTTTAAACCAGGAGTTTCAGCTTATCAACTCCATAATATACCTGTTAAATTTAATTATCTCAAATTCTTATGGTCTGTATTTACTTTAAAAATGTTACATGTCTTTAAATAAATTTATTGTCAAAAAATAAGTAAATCGTTAGACTATGAAAAAATACTACATTTTACTTGATAATAATGGTAATTGCTTATATAATTAGTATCGTTGTACTATAAAATTTTAATTTGTAACAAAATATTATAAAGTCAGCATAATACTTGATATTTCATAAAAAACACATAAACATAATTTAATTTTAGAAAAATAAAAATTCACTCTTGCTAAATAATGTGATTTATAGTATAATCTGTAATGTAATCTTAAGTATAGGTATAGGGGGTATATGTAATGTCTAATAATAATCAGCTTCGTAGTAGAATAAAAAATTTAAAATCAGAATTACTTACATTAGCTACACAAACTAAGGAGATTACAAGTAATAGAATGGTAAATAAAAGTCAAGAGCTTGATGAAGTAATTGTTTCATTCATGAAAAAAGAATTAATTAATTAATCTCTTTAATTTATAAATAACAAATAAAGTTGGTGGCAAAATTAATAAATAAAATATAGTAAAGTAATTAACTATACTGCTATATTTAAAGACTTGTATAATATTTTGTGGAATCAACCCTAAAAAGTAAGGTGGAACTAAAGCAAAAGGAATTAAGAATTTAGGTTCTTTAAATTTTAATAGATTAGCTAAACCTAATCCTGCCCCTGCATAAACTGTAATCATAGTAGTAGTAAAACCTATTACAAACCATACAGACACAAATGCTGAAATTAATCTTTCTAAAAAAGGTAAATCTATTTCTTGAATTAATGTCAAAGTAGGAAAAAGTATATTTTCTAACGGAGCTGCTCCAAAATGGGCTATAGCTAGTATTATCGTTAATGAATATAATAATATCACAAATAAAATTGCTAATGAACTAATCTTAAAACATTGCTTCTTAGCTTTATTATTTAATAATGGAAATATTACATATATGATTTCAACACCAACTAATGCAAATAAACCTGGTCCAAAGATTGCTTGTTTAAATAATTTTGTAATCGGAGTAGTATATAATATAGGTCGTAACCTTCCATAATCCATAGTAGGCATTATTATGTGTCCACCTAATAAAAAGAAGAAAATTATTAATCCAGCAGGAGTTATTAATTGATTTAATCTAGCAATTGGTTCAATTCCATGTCTAGCAATATATAATAACAAAGCTAATACAGTTACATAAATTATCTCTGTCGGAGTTCTTTCTAATAATAAAGGTCTAAGTCCAAGAGCAAAAATAGGTAATACTGTACTCGTCATTAATAAAAAATAAAGTAATAATCCTAAAGATAAGATCTTTCCTACAAACTTACCTACAATCTTATCAACATAATCAATGAAAGTATCCTCAGGAAATGCTTGCCCTAACTTCACTATAAAATAAGTATCAATTATTACAATAACCCCTCCTATTAAAGGAATGATCCACCCATCTTGATTGACTCCTTTAATAACAGTTCGAGGTAAAGTTACAATTCCAACTCCTATTAATACTCCAATTATTAACATGAACAGTTGATATCCATTTATCTTATCATTAGTAACATTTAACATACTAACCTCCAATTACATATGTATTATTACTTTATTATTAGTTAGCTCAAACAGTTATATTCTAATTTGAAGTTAGATAATACACAATGAATAAGCTCTACCAGTAAGTCATGCAACTCCTGATAGAGCTTAGCTAAATAACGAATATTTAATTAGGTAATTTCTCTTCATTATAAATCTATCACACTTTGCTCAGTAATAATACGCCATAACTCCACTACAAGTTAGACCTATAATTAAAAAATGTAAACTTTTTATCCTATAGTTGAATATAATAATATTGATTTCTTATTTATTTTCTATAATGGTAGTAGAATATTACCCTCATTCCTTAATTTTCAATTAAATTATAAATATATTTCTACTACAATTTTTCTTTTAACCTTTCACATTTCATCTTAACATTGCATATTATGAATTAAATTTAAATAAAACTCCATAGTAGTAGAAAAAAGTATCAACCAAATGTCATCACCTTCTTACTCTACTACTATGTTTTAATATCTTATTACTTTTCATATTACCCAGCATATATCGGAGTTTATCTTGTTTATGGTGGTAGCCTCCTTTTTAACTTTCTACCACCATTTCTTTATGCTATTTTTTCATATCTGCTACTTTCCTAATTGTTTCTTGTTTAAGACTATATTGCTTATTCAAATCAAGTGCTTTTCTACTTTCTAATCTTTAATTATAATTTTCTTCTTATTTAGCTGCTTTACTATTTCTTCTCTTTCATTTGTAGCTAATGCTTCAAAAATATCATCTATTACTTTCTCACCAAAAGATGCTGACATTCTAGCATATTTAATCATTTCTTTTGATTGATCATGTTCTTCCCACTCATCAGTCTTTTCTCGCAAGTAATCCACAAATGCAGCTATTGCAAATACTTCTTCCTTTCTACGTTTGTTTATGTAAGCCATTAAAATACAACCACCTTTAGTCTATCTAGAGATTCTCTTAATATATCCTTTAGATGACTCATTATGATAAACCAAGGACATTATTGTCTTTGGTTTATTTCTGTTTAATTTGTATAGATTTTATTATTTATAACAATAATAAATAATGTTGTTAAAATATTTTTTGTCCTGTTGCTATACATATTCACTTTTTAATTATTTTAATGGTCAAAGATATGATTATCTTTGACCTATTTTTTTAATTGAACATTATTAATTATAACTTCATCTATAATTTACTCTATCTTACTTTTAAATATAAATAAGACCAGGGTTGTGACTCCCCTGGTCTTCTACTAAGGAATAATGCTGTGATTTATATGATGGAGGAAGATGGTAAAAAGCAGAATATAATTTTTAATGGGAGGTTAATTAACTAACTTCCTCCTATTTGTATGTACTCGCTTTATACTGACTACATTGTAGCATGCGATTAAATGCAATTATGTTAATTCCCTCACATTGTCATAGAATGTTCTTATTTTTTTATATAACTGCAATTATCAAATTTTTCATTTTGAAAATATATATATTCTTATTTGAGGATATATTAACAACAGGTTGAGTCATTATCGCAGCACGAATCACTTATTTTAGTACCAAGTAAATTTGCTGCTGCCTTAAGTCCTGCTTGAACAATTAAATCAGAAGGAATTGTCTCATATATTTCTCCACCTACTTTAGTAGTTCTACAGTCAGATAGCCCACAAACATCACAACATTGACTCTATCCTACCTCTCCCCCAATCCATTTCTCTAATGATTGATCTTCAATATATATTATATTAGATTGCACAGGATTCTCTTTAAATTCTTCCATTGTAAGTTCATCTTTTTCAATTCTTCCTCTGTCCCTCCACATCTTGGACATGTTTCTCCATCAGATATAAGCCTTTGCCACTTAACTTTTAAATCTTTCATAATTTCTTACCTCCTCTTTATAATTTATTTTATTCTTATAGATAACTTTATAAAACTTCCTATCAAAAAGTTACTTGAAGAGCTAAGAAATTATAGCAATTTATAAATAATTTTAATATCAGTATTTATTCCGCCATGAAGAAAACGCCCCATAAATTATAGAAATATATTTTAGCCAAAACTATTCATAAATGAATATATATAATCTCATTGTTAAACTATGTAATTGATAGTTCTTTATAATTAAAACATAAATTGGGAGTATTGATTATATGACTCCTAATGAATATAAAAAACAGCTAAGAATACCTGCTTAATTTGTTCAACTTTTTGTGTCCAAAATATTGACATAGGTCCATACGAATATAAAACTGTAAATATTTTACCATTCTGCCTTTATAGTGTTAAACATTGCTCTTTCTTACTATCAATAAGTTTTTCATATACATTTAATTTACTTTGAATCTGTTTATTTGTATTTTTCATTGCCTTCTCTGCTGCTTTCATTTCTACATCTTCACCAAATGTTACATGATCAAATTCAGCAATTCTAAAATCAGAAGTTAAAGTATTGATTGTTTGTTCTTATTTTTGAGTTCATTATTTTCTTCTCCATCTATCTATTTTATTTTCTTATTAGTTTATTAAATATATATCTTATTTATAATAATTAACATTAAGCTATCCTTTAAATCAGTAGCGTATAATTGTTTGTGTAAATAAATTTTAAAACCTATCAAGCAAAACAAAAATTTCTCTTTAAAATATTGAGAATTTTAAAACATTAATGGACATAGAAGTTTACAATTAATGAGTAGCATTTGCATCAATATTTATTTCAAAATAAAGCTCCCATAAATTAAACAAATATATTCTAACCATAAACCACAAATAGCAGCTTCAAAGCCCCTCCTTGGTCTTTAAGCTACTATAATTTAATGACTTTTTATTCTATTTTAAACCTCTATTCCTTATTGAGAATACTGCTTCTTAAGCTTCTCTACATCATTTTTGCTATACCAAATCCATCTATACTAGAACCACTTACTGGGATTAACTTGTCTTTATTCTTCCACTTAATGATTGTCCCTCTTGGCACTCCTATTATCCTAGCTGCCTTTGTCCCTGTAATAACATTCTCTTTCATTAAATATTAAAAACTATACACCTTAAAAATAATCCCAAACACAAAATAGCCTGTGCCTTCATATTAAACAAAGACACAGGACCATTCTTTAATAAATTCATTATTTTTGCTCATATTTATACTGTTTAAATTTAAAATACAATATACTCATGTTAAACTTTAAACTGCCCAATCATATTCTTCAATTCCTCACCCATTTGTGCTAATTCTACAGAAGAATTAGTTACTTCTTCTGATATTTCATCTATTTGTTCAGTTGCATTATTTACTTCCTCACTATTTGCTGCTACTTGTTGAGTTGCTGATGTTGTATCCTGAATTTGATCTGAAGTCTCTTCAACTGCTTGAACAATTCCATTAAAAGATTCACCTACTTCATCAATTATTTCTTCACCCTTCTTAACTTCCTCTGCCCCAATATTAATTGCTTCTATAGCTTTATTAGAGCCAGCTTGTGTTTGTGAAATTAAATCAGCGATTTTATTAGTTGAACTAGCAGTCTGCTCTGCTAATTCTCGAATTTCTTCCGCCACTACTGCAAATCCTTGTCCATGTTCACCAGCTCTCGCAGCTTCAATTGCTGCATTTAAAGCTAATAAATTAGTCTGATCAGCTATATCAGTAATCAATTGTATGATTTCTCCTATTTCTTCTGATGTTTCACCTAATTCTCTTACATCTTCCTCAGCTCTATTTACTTTATCTGTAATAACTTTCATCTGTTCTACCGTGTTTACAACATTTTCTTTACCTTGCTGTGCCGTAGCTGTAGCTTCTTCTGAAAAAGCATTAACTTCTTGAGCACTAGAAGCAATCTGTTGGATGCTAACTGATATATCTTCAATATGATCAGTAGTAGTTTCTATAGTTGCATTAGACTCTTCCGCTGAAGCCGATAGTTGCTGACTAGTAGCAGCTACATTATCAGAAACTTCTATTATTGTCTTAATTGTATTTCTAAATCTTTCAACCATATTGTTAAGTGACATAGTAATTTTAGAAAATTCATCTTTCTGAGCCATTTCGTAAACTTCACAATCTCTACAGTTTGCTATCTTATTTGCAAATTCCCCTTGGATTTCTCCACCACAGTGAGTTCCTGCCATTTGCCAACAGCGAAGGTTATCACTTTTATAAGCAGGGCATTCTGATACATTACATCCTTTTACTTCCCAACATTCTTTTAAATTATCATTAGTAATTAATGTTGTTAAATCACCATCTTCTATTTTATTTATTTTATTTTCGATTTTAGAAATTGAATTAGTAATAACTTTAATTATAAAATATGCTAATGTAATACCAATTACAATAGAAATTATAGTAATGATTATACTACTTGTTGTATCTTTATCCATTTTTTCTTCAATCGATAATAGTGAGCCTTCCATTTCTTGATAACTATCTTCACTTAATTCTTCTAATTGTTCTTCTAAGCTTTTAGCTTCATTATCTAATGTAATCATTAATTTATTTCCTGCCTTAGTTCCTTGGTTAATATAAGCTAAAGCCATTTTATTGCCAATTCTATTGTATTCTGTAAATTCTTTATTAATATTGCTAACTTCCTTACTTAACTCAGGATGTAATTCTTTTAATTTGTCTATATTAGCTTTAAAGTTTTTAACAATCTTTTCTGCTTCCTTCAACTCCTCATCATTTCTAGTTACTCCTACATCTGCAAATATCTCTTGAATTTTAACTACATCAAGTTTTAACTTATTTGTTAATACAACACCCTCATATGCAACAGTTGATTCTTCTAATTTTTGATCATTCTGTTTCATAGATACATAATTCATAGTAGTTATCAATACCATCAAAATCAAAATTAAACCAAATCCAAAAGCTAATTTTGCTTTAATACTTTTAAAATTAATCATTTCATATAACTTCATATTTCCCCTCCAATTATTATTACAACTATTATATTTATTACTATATAATTACTGTGATCCCTTTTTATTCATCTAAACAAATTATAAAATCACATTTATCCTAAGCAATTTATGATAAATCTCATAATAAATTTAATTCGTGATTTCATGTTAATAATAATTTAAATCAAAACAATAATTATGAAGGATTTTAAACCATAACATAGAATTATTACTATATATTATAAAAATTATCATAATTTTGGTTGGTAGATATTTCATATTATCACTTACGGTGTTTTACTTTAAAAAATCATGTAATATATAAAGTAAAATTTATATATAACTTATTATCTATCTAGGAGGAAAGATGAAAAATGGGATTAACAAAGTTTATCGATAATCATATTGATGAAGAAGTAGTAAATATTGATGATAGTTTTCTTGACATTCTAAATAATTTACATGAAGTTATAACATATAAAACTTTAGACCATAGAATTCTTTGGGCAAATAAAACTACACTAGAAGAATTCAACTTATCTATGAATCAAATCAAAGGAGAATATTGTTATGAATTATTTCATAACCGTAACCGTCCATGTAGGAATTGTTCAGCAATATACTCTGCAAACACTGGTGAAATTTCTGAAAAACCCTCTAAAACCCCAGATGGACGATCATTTTTAATCAAATCATATCCTGTTAAAAATGATCAAAATAAAGTAATAGGAGTAATTGAAATAGCCTTAAATACTACTCAACAACATATATTACAAGAAAAATTAAAGTATAATGAATTAAAAAATGATTTCTTTGCTAATTTATCTCATGAGTTTAAAACTCCATTAAATTTAATATTTTCTGGATTACAGATGTTGGACTTCAAAGCAGAAAATAATGGACATGCAAACATTTATTCAAAATATACACAGACTATTAAACAAAATAGTTATCGTCTTCTAAGATTAATTAATAACTTAGTTGACATTACTAAAGTTGATTCAAATGCATATGAATTAAATATGCAAAATTATGATATAGTGTCACTTATTAAAAATATTACTTCCTCAGTTAAAGAGTATGCTCAAAATCAATTAAAACATCTATATTTTAATTCTGAGATTGAAAAAAAAGTAATAGCTTGTGACCCCTTTAACATTGAAAGAGTGATTTTAAATCTAATTTCTAATGCAATTAAGTTTACAGATGAAGGTGATGAAATAATAGTAAATATATATGATAAAATGGATAAGATTTTAATTTCAGTAAAAGACACAGGAATAGGCATTAAAGAAATTAAACAAAAAATAATATTTGAACGTTTTGGACAAGCAGATAAGACTTTAACAAGAAATAGTGAAGGGTCAGGCATTGGTTTATCCTTAGTTAATGCAATTGTAAAAATGCATGATGGTGAAATCAAACTTAAAAGTGAATATGAAAAAGGTAGTGAATTTATTATAGAACTCCCTGTTAGATTGTTATCAACAGAAAAAGTTAAACAAGAAAAAAAGAAAATTAGACATAATATTATAGATAAAATTGATGTGGAATTTTCAGATATATATTTTTAATTAAAGTATAGTAATTATCGTAAATTCCTCATAACTGCTTTCATTATTTATTAAAAACTAAATATAGTTTCATTCATGAAGAAAGAATTTATTGACTAATTTTTAATTTATATATAGCAAATCACTAGCATTGCATTGTTAAATTTGGCTAATTATCACTATGTAATAACTTAGCAAGTTTAATCTGATTTCAATACTAAATCAAAGCTCCTCCTTGGTCTTTAAGCTACTATAATTTAATATCTTTATATTCTATTTTAAACCTCTATTCCTTATTGACCATACTCTTTCCTGAGCTTCTATACATCACCTTTGCTATATAAATACTTGCCAAATCCATCTATACTAGGTCTATTTACAGCATTCAACTTACCTTTATTCTTCCACTTAATGATTGTTCCTCTTGCTACTCCTATTATCTTAGCTGCGTCTGATGCTGTCACGATATTATTCTCAAATTTATTCTTAACTCTCTTCACATCAAACTCTCTAAAGTGATAAATATTAGTTGATAAATATAATGCTTACTTACTGATAGGTACTCTACTACTTCTTTAGTAATCAAATAATAATCTGTGAAGTTGTTAGCTAACTCCTCTATCTCTTCTCTTTTAAACAGGTATCTTCTGGTTCCATCTACTTTCAAGCCTGAATAAGCTTTAATTATTCCATAATTAACCCAGGTTGAGACTGTCTCTTCATCTATATTTAAAGCTTTTACTACATCTTCGGTAAACATATATTGACTACAAAAGTCATATAAATCAGTTAGCTTAACCTTTCTTATAACTTGCCCATCTTGAGCTACTTTTTTTGAATACTTCTCCTTTATTTACCAGTAAGTATTATCTGTTTTCACTCCTCTTTACTTTCTATATCAACCAGATTACGAGTCATTTTTTGATAATAATAATTATTTTAAATATCACTTCTTTCTAGGAAATAGTATAATCGTGGTGATCTTTTACAAATGTATAACACTTCATTAACTATGATATAATAAATAATTTTTAAGGTGACTATTACATATACACTGCTTGATTTGCAGTATATATGATAGAATATTTTACAATTAAGAAGATATTGCTATGTAAATAAAAAGAGCAAAAGATGGCTAAATCACCACTTTTGCTCTTGAAACCTATTTAATATTAAATTTCATCTAACATTTAAAACTATGCTATCTTCTTGTAAGACCAATAAGAATAGACTACACTCCCAATAGCTGCTATAACTACAGAAATACTAAGATAGTATGCATTACTAGTCAACAAGATTCCAATTAGACTAATTACACCTGCAATCATAAAAAGCTTTCCTCCAAAACGATGGGTTCGATTCCATACCTCTTCACTTGCTAATGTCCAAGGAGTCTTGATTCCTAATGACCAGTTACGTTTAAAGGTAGGTGTGTAGTTACCAAAAATAATCATTAATAGTGATATTAGGATAAATATAGCCTTATTTACGTTCTTAATATAGCCTAATGCTACTAAAACTGGTATTGAATTAATAACTACAAAGAATGTAATCATAATATCTCTGATTAACTTATAAATTTTATTAAATCGTTGATAATTTTCTTTTAAAGGGTCAATTGAAGCCAGTACATAAAAACCAATATAAATTGCTGAACCAATTATTAAACCTATGAATGCACCTAAAGGTTTATTCATATAATTATCTACTTCCCCATGTAAGTTCCAATGAATAGGTAACTTAGCAGGTAGCTCTGGATAACTCCAAATAACAGCTAATATTCCTATTAGTAAAATAACTAAAGAGTAGATATCCCTTTTCCAATTAAACATCTTCATTATTATCATCCTCCTCTTTAAATAATCCCATAAAACCATTAAGAATCTCTTGAAAAACAGTCATCTTCAAAGAATAATAAATATTCTGCCCTTCTCTTCTGGCATCAATTAAATCAGCATTCTTCAATATTTTAAGATGATGCGAAATTGAAGGTTTACTAATGTTAAACTCTTCGGCTATCTCCCCAGCTGTTAAATCTTTTTCCTTAAGTAGAATTAAGATCCTACGACGATTATTATCTGCTAAAGCTTTAAAAGTTTGATCAAAATTTAATGTCATATCTCCCACTCCTTTATTAGATATTTAGATAATTAACTAAATATCTAATAATATTATAGCATTATCTATTTTATTTTACAAATAATTGATCGAAACTGAAACTAAATTTTTATAATTTCCCCTTCCCTTTATATAGAACCCCATTTTATATAAGGAAGTTAGTCTCCTTGGAAACAAGGAGACTTTTCTATATTTAACATAAGAACAAAATGGCCTATCGGCTACTCTTCTATAAATATAAGCATTCTATTTTTTAAAAGAATGCTTATATTTCATTTCATGACCACACTTTGGACAAGCTACTCCAGGCTTCTCGCTTTTCTTCAATTCTTTACTCATTGCAAGTTCATCTACTATGCTTTAAAATCGTAAAATTTAAGCTAAATTGTATATTTATTTGCCCTATCCATAGCCTATATATATATAATTAAAAATTCAATCTCAAAAATAGATGGAGGAAGTTAAGTTGCAGAAAAAAGAAATTATCAAAAAATTAAATTGGTTCTATACTTTAGAGCATAATCAAGTTGACCTTTATACAACCCAAAGTAAAAACACTGATAATTTATATATTAAGAAAACTTTTGCTAGGATATCTCTTATTGAACAAAAGCATGTTAATATAGTTGCAGATAAAATAAAAGAGCTTGGTGGAACACCTACCTTATTAGGAAATGTAATTGGATCATTAAGCGGAAGAATAACTGGTAAACTTACTGGTAAAACGGATATGATTAACTTGTTAAAGTTAAACATAAAACTAGAAGAAAAAGCTATGCAAGATTATAAAAAATTTATTTCAAGTGTGGAAAACAATGAAGATTTATCTGAACTTTTATGGTCTAATTTAATAGATGAGGATTTACATAAGGCATGGTTTTACAGTAAAATTGATGAATTAGAAAGTTTTTGAATTCATAGTATTTACCTATTCACTTATGCTTCTACCTTTAGTATAAAACGCCTTATAAGACCATTATGACATTCATTAGTACCTCTTTCCCATGATGAATATGGATGTATAAAATATACTTTTGTATCAACTAATTCTTTTATAGCACCTAACTCTGAGAATTCAGAGCCATTATCGCAAGTAAAACTTTTAAATACAGTGGAAAAAATCTCTAGATTAATTAGCTTTAATATAGCATTCTGAACAGATTCAACTGTTTTACCAGAGATCTTACGAATAATTTCTTTACGAGTCATACGTTCTATCATAGTAAGTAAGGCCTCCTCATTTTTATTATTTTTAACTTGGTCCACTACGGGTATTTTTTATTAGTTCAAGTTAATTTTACAATGAAACAAAAATATATAACACCAATTTAGTAAAATGTTTATCATTTAAATTTTTATGGTGAATACTTTTTTTCTATTTTCTCTTCAATGTAATCTACCATATCAAAATCTTTACCTATCTTTAACTTTGGTCCTTTTGCTGTTGCAATTTCATCATATACTCCTTGAGCTATTTCTGGCACATAAACTTCTCTATCAGACCAATCTGCATTTTTAAAAGTAGTTAAACCTTTTTTATTTCTCGGCTTATTGTTGTCCTATAACAGTTCAGCTCTCGGGCTATTTCACTATAATTTTTCTTTTGCTTATTATATAAATGAGCAATAACCTTACGAGCTTCTAGTTTTCAAAGTTTCACTTTTTCTCTTTCTATGATATAATTAATATGATGCATATTTTGTACCTCCTTAATGTTTAAGTGTGGTTGCTTAACATTTTATCAGAGGTACAAGTATGTGTCATTTTTTTATTGCCCCGTGCATTTAATTATACAATGCACCATTTAATATAAAAAATATAGTACTATAAATAAAAATCAGAGCTATTTATACCCTGATTTCTTACTAAAAAATTTACTTTTATTCACTATGTAATTCACTTCATATTAACCTGCTTAAAATAATATCTAACTTTTAAATTATTTTTTTAATCATTGATTTATTAGCCTGTAGCTAATAAATCACCCTTCTTTATTAAATTAATGAATACATCAACAATTTCTGAATCAAATTGAATTCCTCTACATTCATTTAATTCTTTAAGTGTTTTTTTTGTAGAAAGAGGACCTCTATAAGGTCTTGTTGAAGTCATAGCATCAAATGCATCTGCTATAGAAATAATCCTTGCAATCAATGGAATTCCTTCTTTTTTTAAACCATTAGGATACCCTTGTCCATTAATAAATTCATGATGATGTCGAACCCCTTTTACTATTTCATCATTTAAATTCATTTTTTTTAATAGATTAGCTCCAATCATTGAATGTTTTTTTATTTCTATATATTCTTTTTCAGTTAAGGAAGTAGATTTGTGTAATATAGTTTCTGGTATTGATACTTTACCTATATCATGCAATAAAGATGCATATCTTAAATTATCTAAAGTAACTTTTTCTAAATTTAATTCTTCGCCTATCCTTAATGAATATTTACAAACATTTTTGCTATGATTAAAAGTATATAAATCTTTCAATTTAATAGTTTCTATAAAGGCTTTAGCTAATGTATCAACCACCACTTCTCCTCCTTAACCACTTAATTTAATCAAAAATATTATTAAATATTTATAAAACAAATTATTAATAGTTGAGCTTGCCCCACTAAATTTGGACAAGATTTAATTAGATTTATTAAACATAGAATTTCATTAACTTTCTCGCTTATGCAGCAAATTTAACTCTTGAAACTAAGTTGTTTAAAATATTTTCATTATAAACTGCTGTAGGCATTTGCTTTTACCCCCTATAATTATTATAAGATGTTAAGTTTGTGTTTATCCAATATTATTAGAGGGGCTTAACGACTCCTAATATGATTTTAGTTAAATTAACAACTAAAGTGTATAATATACATAAGTCACAATAAAAAATCAAGGAGTGGTAAAAATATGTTACTCAAACACCGATTAAAACAACTACGAACAGAAAAGAAATTAACACAAAAAGAATTAGGAGATCACTTAGAGTTAACTCCTGCAACAATTTCTTTTTATGAAATTGGGAGAAGAACCCCGGATTATGAAACTTTAATTAATATTAGTAATTATTTTGATGTAAGTTTAGATTATCTACTAGGCAAAACACATATTCGTAATTCCCAAACGGCAAAATACTTAAAAGATTTACCTTCAAAAATAGTTAATGAACTAAGTAGCGAACCTGAAAACTTGAATAAATTAATGCAGACAATTTATGTAGCCAAAAAAAACAATATTCAAATTAAAGGTTTAGTTAAAGTTATAGAGTCAGTAATTAATGCAATTCCTTAAACAGATAGACTTTTATACTTGTTTTTGTAGAAAAATCGATCTTCTTATCTAATCTTTAGGTTCTTAATAATTAATATTTTTATTTTTATTAAAATAAAGCCCTATCCCTCATGAATTATAGCAAGGAATAGGGCTTTAAATTTTAAAACCAATATTCCCTTCGGTATACTGACAATCATAGTGTAAAACCGTAGACTCAGTACTTTGCGCCCCTATTTTTCAATAGGTATGCCATTATCGAGGAATTTATCATAAAAAAGAGTTTAAAATATTATTTTGTCAAATCACAATTAAAATTATAGCAACTTATATACAACATGTCAAGTTTTTTTAAAAAATATACGTTATGTTAATATTGGCATGTTAATTTTATTAAGATAATAAACAATATAGGAAATAAATTCAGCCTAGATTAACATTTGGAGGAGAACATCTAGCTAATAATCAAATGGATTGTCAACCCTTTTTAGGACACTTTTTTCTCGGACATTAACATTCTATATTCTACAGGGGTAAGATAAATCAGTGACCAATGTATTCTGTGATTATTATACCAGTTTACATAATCAAATAACTAATATTCTAATTCCTCAAAACTACTAAAGATCTTATTAAACGCAAACTCTGTTTTAACTACTTTAAAAGCAGCTTCTACAACAGCATTATCATAGGGACAGCCTTTCTTACTCAAAGAACGGTTAATACTAAATACTTTTAATAGCTGGTCTATAGCTTTATTCTTAAATTCATTACCTCTATCAGTATGTAATATGTAATTCCATTTACCCTTAACATTTACATAAGTTAAATCACTGACTACAACATCTAGAGTTTGATCTCTGTCAAATTCTCTATTAACAATATTCTTTATTTTTTCTTCATTACATTTTGTTGAATGAACCTTGTATTGTTTGACAGTATAGCTAGAAACTAGACCATATTTTTTCATGATACGGCTAATCCTTCTTCTGGATACTTTATAACCCTTTTTAGCTAATTCTTTTTTAATCTTTCTTGTTCCATAGTTATTTTTACTCTTTTTAAAGATAGAGATAATTTTGTTTTCTAGATCACTGTCAGATGATTTTTTCTTGGGCTTATAATAAATAAGGCTTCTTGATACATTTAATACTCTACACATGGCGCTAATACTGTATTTATTCCTATTTGCCTTAATAACAGCTGCTTTCGTCCTAGTATCAGCGCCGCTTGCTTTTAAGTGACCACTTGGCAATTTATTGCCTTAGTGGAACTTATCCTTTAGGGCAAATATCATTCTCCATCTTTAGTTGTTGATTTTCTTTGCGTAATTTTATTAATTCTTTTTCTTTATCAGTTCTATTGTCTTTAGCCTTAAATAAACCTGAATTATTAAAGTCCTTTACCCATTTATGAACAGTAGATCTGGAAATGTTATATTCTTTGACTATTTCACTTATCTTTTTACCATTATCAACTAAGCTTACTATTTGTTTTTTGAATTCATCATTATATCTTTTCGGCATGATATATACCTCCATATTATTAATTTTATCTTACTATTATATCATGTCCGAGAAATTTCTGTACAATTAATTATAACCTATCCAGACCCTTTAAATGATGATACCCAAGTAATTAACTCTTTTTCAGCACTACTTATACTCTCACCTTCTATTAAGTTTATCATTTTCTCATCAGAGTCTATAAGATCATATTCTTCTTCTATTATCTCGTCCATAAAATCTATAAATGTGGCTTGTCGTACATTTTCAACTCTTAATTCAGGTAAGACATCAGATATATAATCAATAAATAATTTATTTCAAGTAAAACAAAAAATTCTCTTTAAAATATTGAAAATTTTAAAACATTAATGGACATAGAAGTTTACAATTAATGAGTAGCATTTGCATCAATATTTACTTCAAAATAAAGCCTCCATAAATTAAAGTAATAATTTCATACATAACCACAAATAGTAGCTTCAAAGCCCCTCCTTGGTCTTTAAGCTATTATAATTTAATGACTTTTTATTCCATTTTAAGGTTCCGTTCCTTATTGAGAATACTCTTTCCTGAGCTTCTCTACATCACCTTTGCTATATAGATACTTGCCAAACCAATCTATACTAGATCCACTTATAGCATTCAACTTACCTTTATTCTTCCACTTAATAATTGTTCTTCTAGCTACTTCTATTATATTAGCTGCTTTTGTTCTTGTAATAGAATTTTCTTTCATTTTAGTTACCTTTTTAACATCCTTAATATCAAAAAAGCACTTACCTAGTTTACCATTAAACTCTCTAAGAAGATAAATATCGTGACCATCAACGCTAAGCCCTCTACAATAATTGACTTTAACTTCTTGGATTAGCTTCCACATATAACTCACAACCACTTACTAGTAGTTAAATTTTAAAAATTTATTATATAATTATACTATTGCTTGATTTTTTCTTCTATAAACTTTATAGTATCTTCTATACCTTTTTCTTTATTAATTTTAATAGCAATATCTGAAGCATTATCACTTAGTGTATTATTCCTAAGAAGTTCATATATTCTGTTTATAAATGTTTCTACAGACATATCCCTTTCCTTAAGTGGCGTTGTTGCAACATCAATCCGCCTCATTCGTTCCGCCCAAAAAGGTTGATCAGCAGAAAATGGACAAATAATCATTGGTTTACCAGCTCTTAATGCAGCAGCAATCGTACCAGCTCCACCATGATGAATAACTCCTATTATTCTTGGAAACAGCCATGTGTGAGGTATAGAATCAACTGTAAAAGTATGTGAATTAGAATCACAATTATTCATCCCACTCCAACCTGAAATAAATACCCCACGTTGACCCGTTTTCTCTAATGCCTCTATAAGCATTTCTTTAACTCGATCAGGATTTTTTAATGGCATACTGCTAAAACTTATTGCAATTGGAGGTGAACCATCTTCTAAGAAGTTTAATAATTCATTAGGAGGTTTCCAACCCTTTTCTTCTAAAAACCAGAAGCCTGACATTGAAACGTTTTCTTTCCAATTTTCATCATATGGAATTACACTGGGACTACAACCATATAATATTGGTATAGACTTTCCATTAAGAACTAAGTCATTAGTAAATATAGATCGTTTAGTTGCTAACCCAAGTTTTTCTCTACGCCACTTATTAATAATTTTAAAGAAACTAATCATAAATAAACGGTTTACTTTAAAGCTCATTTTATTTATTAATCCAATATTAAACGAAAAAGGTAGAGCTGGATTAGTAAATAAAGAAGTAGGAGCAATAACAGGAATAGGGTGAGCCATAAAAACGGGTATACCTAAGGCTTCAGCAATATCATATCCACCAAATGCTTTTGGATGATAAATTAATACATCCGCATCTTTAGAACCTTCCCATAAATCTTCTAACATTTGCTCCATCATTGGATAAATTAACTTTTTCATATTTTTAAATATTTCTATTACATTACCACTCATCATTCTTTTACCTTCTTTAGATTGAGTTAATTCAAGATAGTTAATTCTAATTGGAAAAAATCCTACTTCATTACTTTCTACAAATGTCTTAAAATTCTCACCAGTACAGATGGTTACCTCATAACCATATTGAATTAGCCTCTTCCCTAGTGCTACAAAGGGTTGAACATCTCCTCTTGTGCCAACAGTCAGTATTTTTATTTTCATTATTCACCTCCAATTTTATGAAGTCAGATCACCACCTTGATAAATCCTAGCCCATATATTCTTATCTAATATAGCTAAAATATTACCAACTAATCCTCCTATTAATCTAATAAATATCATTATGGTAAAATTAACAAATCAAGTATAGTAAAAAATAATTAACTAAACTGCTATAAATATAAAGTCTGTTTTAGTCTTTAAATTCTCATAAAATTTATTTGTTCTTTTTAATCACTTTTAAACCTTCTCTTCTACTCAATGATGACAGGCTATTCTTAGAAATAAATTGTCTCACTATTCTTGGTTCTATCTTAGAATATTCTCTTAATGACCAACCAATAGCCTTTTGAATAAAGAATTCATCTATTTCCTTTAACTGTTTTATCAAGTCAAATAGAAGCTCAACATCTGTATTTTCTTTATAACTTAATTGAAATAATAGGGTAGTTCTTTGCAGCCATATATTATCAGAGTCCACCCACTTTTTTATGTATTTATCCCTTTCCTTAGGAAAAAGTTTAAAATAGTTACCTACAAGCTTTTTAGAAATTCTATCTATTGTATCCCACCAAGATTTATGGGTTATCATGTATTCAAATAGATTAACAATTTCTTTGGTAAATTCTTTTTCATATCTTTCTAATAATTCATTAGCAAAATATTGGTACTCTCTTTCAGATAAATTCCACAACTTTTTTACAACAATATCAACTTCATTATAACTTGGTCGGTTATCTTTTCTCATAAATTCACGCGTAGCTTTTCTTCTTTCTTGAGCTTTAATACCAAAAAAGTCGAATTTATTTCTCATATATTGCTCCATTTTTGGTGCATATTCAGAGTTCGCCTGTTTCTCATAAGCCTTAGTTATTTTTTCTATATAATCATTTACATTATAACCTTTACTCATAACACTCCCCCTGTTATTATGTCTTAACATTAATATTTCTAACAATAATTGATTTATAATTGAGAAATAATGTTAAATAAAATTTAATTTTACTTCACAACCATCTTTATATTATCTACTCTTTTAAGGATGGAAAGATTATAGAATGAAACTGTTTGTAAAATTTCAACTATCCTTATATTTAATTCAGTTAGTTTAAAGATTGATTCTTTTATAATATTAGTTAAAAATTTTAATAGCTTGACATTACTTTTTTAATTACATTGAATAATAGATTGATTTATTAGGGAAATTAATATAGGAGGTGAATGATAATATGAGTCAAACAATAACTGCTCTAATAATTAAGTTTATTATGACTTTGGTTATTGCAGGTATAGTTTTCTCTTTGATGAATGGCAATAATTTCGGATGGATATTGATTGTTTCTATTGCTGGAACTATTCTGAATTATTTAATGGGTGACCTTTTTGTTCTACCAAATTTAGGCAATATTGTTGCCTCTTTAGGTGATGGTTTAATGGCGGCATTAACAGCCTATATCATTGATTTAACTACTTTAAATTTTGCTACAAGTCTTTCTTCATTAGCTATTTTTGGAATTCTTATAGCAATTGGCGAATACTTTTTTCATCAGTATTTAATTCAAAATGAAAAAGTTGCTCCATAAATTTTAAAAAATATATAGCCATAATCATAAATAGTAGCTTAAAAGACACTTATTCTTTAAGCTACTATTATTTTTAAAATGTTTTAAAGATAACATTATACTTTTTATCCCTAACCTAATAAGAATATCAACGCTATAATAACCTTATTCCCTTTTGATAAGTTTACTTTTATCAAGGGATTTACTTTATTTAATTTTTAATACTTAAACATTATTCAAATCAAATTAGATTATTAAACATCTATTTGCTTAACTAAATCTTTTTTAATGTTTTCTGATATCTCATTTAACTGATCAGCTAAACTAGCAGTCTTCTCAGCTGTACTTGCTTGTTCTTGCATAGCTGAAGTAACTTGCTGCATAGAAGATGTTCCTTGCTCTACACTATTTGCCACCTCCTCTGTTGCTATAGAAATATCATCTATTCTTTCTGCTATCCCTTCCACATTATCTACAATATTATTAACCTTTTCTTCAGTAGTAAGGATTAGTTCTTTACTACTATCAATTTCCTTTACACTTTTCTCTACTTTATTTAGAGTTTCTTGACTTTGTTTTTGAGTATCAATAACAGTCATCTTAATTTCTTCAGCTGACTCAGCAGACTTTTCTGCAAGCTCACGAATCTCCTCAGCAACAATAGCAAAGCCACTACCATGTTTACCAGCTCGTGCAGCTTCAATAGCAGCATTAAGGGCTAAAAGATTTGTTTGATCTGATATATCAGTAATTACATTTGTAAATTCTGTAACTTTTTTAATAGCATCATTCAATTCCTTTATATTACCATATAAATTTTGGATCGTTATTGAAGCATTTTCTACTTTATCAGATGTATTCTCTAACATCTCTAAGCCCGTTGTTGCTTCATTAGCAACATTATCTGCTGATTCTGTTAATCTATCATTATTAGCAGAAGTCTCTTGTGACATACTAGTTATTTCTTCAAAAGTAGCACTTAATTCTTCAGTACTAGCTGCCTGTTCTTCATTCATACTACTAGATATTTCAGCCATTTCAGTTAAATCTTCAGCAATACTTGAATTTTTAACTGTAGTATCTTGGATATCATCAAGTAATCCACCTAAGTTACGAATAATTTTATTAATAGAAGTAGCTAGGAGTCCTAATTCATCTTTACTATCAATTTCAATTTTATTTGTCGACAAGTCTCCTTCACTTATTTTCTGAGTAATATTTATGAGCGTCTTTAACCGCTTTACTATTAAGAAATACGTAAAAATAGCCACAGTAATTGCTAAAACAACTGTATTAGCTACCCCTTGTATAGCAATTAATTTATTAAAACTAAATATTTTATTTAAATAAGTAATAATAGTAGGTGTTAATAAAGAAGCTACAGTACAGATCAGTACAAATTTTATAGTTATTCCAAATTTAATATAATTTTTAATGTTTATTTTGTTTCCTGACAATATTATCCTCTCCTTAATTAATAAAATATTTCATCAATAAAAATCATCATAATATATTAAAATGAAACTCATTATCATTTTAATATTAAAAATTCTTAGTTAATTATTGTAATTGAATCAAAGCAATTTACCTATACCCCCTAACCCTATATAACTATTATCCATTAATTATATTTAGATATTTATCGAGTTATTCCTTCATTTTCTTTGCTATTTCCCCATAAATCTAATTATATTTTATTTCATTAACATTTCATGGACAATTTAATACTAATTTTAATTACTCAACATAATATATTTACAAACAATCTATAACCCCCCACTTGCCAATAAATAAAATTATCATTTTATACTTTAATTATTCAATTAATAACTGAAATAATATTGTAATATAAATAATAATTTTTTGTTATAAGTTCAAATGTATTAAATAACTGAGTAGACTTCTTCATGTAAATAATTTTTGCACGTTATTAATTTGAATTCCACATTCTTCTTATCCTAAGCTAAAAACTATTAGCACTAAATTTTAAAATAATTAATATTAAATTTTGTCGTATACTGTTATAATTTACATATTTGATTCATAATTCCTTTAAAATATAAAATAAACAACAAAAAATTACATTTGTCCCATATGCTAAGTCACCACTTTTGCTCTTAAAGTCTAGTTTTTTTGTTAGCTAATAATGTACATCAAATACAAATATAATTTTCACATTCTTTTCATATTATTTTCATTATCTCTTCATATTTAACCTATATTATATATTTGTAAGGTCAAAGGGGCCGTACATAAAAAATTAAATGAGGAGTGATTCACATGAAAAAAACAGTAATAGTAATAACGGTATTAGCATTAGTCTTATCTTTAGGAACAATGGCTATGGCACATGGTTTTGGATTAGGTAATGGTGACTATGAAGCACAGTATAAGGCACAAAAGGAATATATCCAACAACAATTAGATGATGGAGCAATTACACAAAAACAAGCAGATTATATGTTAGATAGATTAGAATATATGAAAGAATACTCAGAGCAGTATGGTAATGCTGGTTATGGAGCATATGGTATGCCTTGTGGAGGACCAGGTATGATGGGTGGTTATGGCCCTGGCATGATGCATGGTGGCTGGTAATTAACTTTTCAAACTTCATTATATAATTTAATTTCCCCTTCCCTTTATATAGAACCCCATTTTATATAAGGAAGTTAGTCTCCTTGGAAACAAGGAGACTTTTTATATTAAGCATAATAAAAAACCAGCTAATAATTAGCTGGTTTGATAATAGTTATTCTACTTTATCTAAGATAAATTCTTTAATAGTAATAGCGTCTTTTATAGCTAATTCCACATCCTCCAAAGTTAATTCAAAGTGAAAAGGGTATCTAACATTGACTCCATAATCAGTTAATCGTAAACATTCATCCTCAATCTCTGAAAAATCACTATTATATTTTCTACATTTTTTATTTAAAACAAGCAAATCATGAGTTCTAACTATTTTTTCATTTTGAAGAGCCATATAGCCTTTTAAATATTTTTCTACACTTTGCTGACAATGATAACAAATTATTTCTAATGGAGTTGGATGCATACCTTTTAAAAATTGAGCAGATTTTAAATCTTTCTCTGCTATTGTAAACCATTCTTGCATCATGTCATTACTATTCATATAAATCAGATCCTTCTTCCATAATCTGATGTTCAAAGCTATTTTTTAAATTAGCTTTTTGATAAAATTCATCCTCTTTATATACTAATAAATCAAGTGGATAATCTGTTATCGTCGATAAATTTTTTCTTATTTCCCGCATAATATCTAACTTTCTTTTCTCTTCATCAGTTATAATACATAAATCAACATCACTTTCTTCATCTGAATTACCAGTGGCATACGAACCAAATAAGATTATCTTCTTGATATCTATTATCTGTGATATCTTATTAGTTAATGACCTCAATTCCGTTTCAGAAATCATATTACCACCTTCTTTCTAAATTATAGTTTCATTATATCATACTTTTATCTTAAGGTAAACTTTAGAAAAACAGAGGATCATGTCAATTTTTTATAATTTTATTTAAACTAGGTATATTCTCTCGTTTTTCTGTAAACCTTTTAATATAAGCTCTGTTGAACTTAAAAGCTCTTAATCTGTCAGGAGGAATGATTCAGTATTATGTTAGGTAATATACTTTTTAAAATTGGTTATAACCTTTATATATTTAACTGTTTCCCATTAATCCTTAACCATTCTTGCTTTTCCTTATAATTCGGTATTATCGTTCCTACTAAATCCCAAAAATCCTTAGAATGATTTGGGTACTTTAAATGTGCTAATTCATGAACTACTATGTAATCTACTACAGACATTGGAGCCATGATAATCTTCCAATTAAAATTGAGATTACCTAGACTACTACAACTCCCCCAACGTTTCTTCTGTTCCTTAATCTTAATTTTAGCAGGTTCTTTACCTACTTGCTTCTTGTATTTATTAACTCTTTCTTCTAATTTAGTAGCTGCATGTTTTTTATACCAATTAATTACCTCTTGATGGATTAATTCTCTTCTATCTTCTTTAGTGATTTTATTACTAACTTCTATCTGAAACTTACCTTGATATAGTCTTAATGATACCCCTTGGATATCTTTAGTAGTAACCTTCAACCTATATCTTCTACCTAAATACGGTAATTTTTCTCCACTCATAAATTCCTTAGGAACTGGCTTAGACTTGACTTCATTTAACTTTTCTTGTTTCTCTAAAATCCATCCTGCTTTTTTCTTAACCATCTCTTTTATCTGGTGTGATGATAAGTTCTTTGGTGACCTAATGAGTACCCCTTTTTCTGGATTAACTTCAAACCCAATTGTTTTCCTACTACTTTTAATTACTTCATATTCTATTGTGCTATTACCAAATTCAATAATTTCCACGGCTATCACACCTTTACTTTTGCTTTTGTAATTACTATTATCATAATGACTATTAAAATTACTTGATATAAAGTTTAAATTAAATTTGCTATATGTTTTCTATAGAAATAGCTCTTACTGGTGAACCATCAGCTTTTTTATTTTTCAATGGCATAATACTTAAAGTAAAATATTCCTTACTAATAGAATCTAAATTTGTGAGATTTTCAATAATTATAATCTCTTTTGACAATAATATTTTATGAACTTCAAATGTAGTTGAGTTTATATCATCAATTGAAATAGCATCAATGCCAATACCTTTTAAATCAAATTCTAACAACCATTCGGCTGCTTTCTCACTCAAAGAAGGAAAATCTTTATAGTATTTTTCATCACCCCAATAATCACTCCAACCTGTCTTTATTATAATGAATTCTACATTTCTTATTTTTTCTTCATAAGGTTTTAATGTATTAAGATCTATTAGTGATATCTTTTCATTTGAAAAGTCAAGAATAGTAGCCTTCCCAATAAAATGCTCTACATCTAAATCGTCTAAATAGAGTCCATTACTCAACATATGGGCAGGTGCATCTATATGTGTACCTGTATGTGAGTACATAGTGATTTTATTTTCTTGGAAACCATCATTCTTCAATGTATTTGCTTTTTTAAAAACTGGTTGTTCAGTCCCTGGGAAAACTGGCATATCTGAATAAATAACATGTGTTAGATCAGTAACTTTCATAGTAATCCTCCGTAATAATATTTTTAACTATCAACTGTTTTCAATCTAGACAAGTCTCAATCTAATCTTTATAATATATTTTTGGCTAATTTCATTATTTGAGTAGTTAAACCCTTCAGTTTAGATTTAAATTTCTTCTTTTTAGCTAAATTCAATTTAATCTTACGTCTCATTTTCTTTAATCTTTGCTTCTTTCGCTGCCAGTCTATGACTGCCATATCTTCTAATTCTATCATTAATTTTTGAGTTAACTCTTTAATCTGTTCATTACCTTGGACTGTTGAAGTTTCACCACTAATCTTATACTTACCTTTGTTTTCTGCAACTTCTTGGGAGGATTCCTCATCTATGTTTTTAATCAATATCTCATAAAGTGCAAATTCCCGTTCACTTAGACCTAACTTTTCTGCTTTACTCTTTACTTCCCTAATATCGTGGATTATATCATGTAAACCTTCTATCTCTTCTTTAAAATTCAACCTACCTTGAACTCTTTTTTCAATTAATTCTTCTAATCTTTCTTTTAAAGACTGATAAAAGACAGGGTTTTCATCCATCTTAACACTGATCGTATGTTTAATTGCATGTTCCATCTCACTGGCTTTAGCCTTATCGTTATCTTTCTCTTCAATGATCTGATCAAACTTATCTTCATTTAAGATAGAGACTGGTTCATGAAGAAGTTTAATATCAACAGTTTTGATATGTTCATTAATTAAGTCCTTAACCTTCGCTCCAACACCTTTGATATTAATGCTTTTATCACGGTAACGATTTCTAACTGCTTTATAAATTCTACCTAAAGTCTTTAAATCATCACGATAAGGGTCAGCTATTGGATGGGGCATCACGATATCCATACTTTTAGAGAAAGCTTTAAAGGCTTGTTTAAACTTTAGTCTCACATCCTCTTCTGCAAAGAGTGAAATACATGCTTCCAAATCATCCATGTCTACCCCTTCAAAAAACTGCATTACCTGTCTATGACTCTGTTCTAAATTTGGCTTTTCCGCTGTAATAGGTGTTACTGCATTCTCTACATCTGCTTTATTGAAGATAGCCAATGCTTCTTGTAAGTGATCAAAGATACCGTAATAATCTACTACTAAACCGTAATTTTTCTCATCGAATCTCCGATTAACTCTTGCTATTGCTTGTAAGAGATTATGTTCTTTTAACGGTTTATCCAAGTACATCACCTGCTCTACTGGAGCATCGAAACCTGTTAAGAGTTTATCACAAACAATTAAGAACCTTAGACTATCATCTAAATCTTTAAATCTAGAGATTAAATCTTTCTGCTCACTTGGTGATGTATTATATTTCTTAATTAATGGAATATCGTTATTATCTCCACTCATAATTACAGCTGACTCTGGTCCGTTCAATTTATCCATCTTTTCCTTATAGATAGCAGCTGCTTCTCTACTAACGGTTACTATCTGGGCTTTTAAAGGAGCAATCTTTTCTTCATAATGCTCTATTATATCGAGACAGATAGTTTCAATTCGCTGTGGTACTTCTGCTATAGCCCGAGCAGTAGCATATTTTTGCTTAATCTTCTTTCTTTCCTCTTCTGTATATTCAGTAAAATATCTATCAAATAACTTATCTAAATTATTACCTTCGACTTTCTGTTCAGGTAAACGCCCTTCATATAAGATAGGTAAAGTTGCTCCGTCAGCTACTGACTCTTCAATAGTATAGGTATCTATGTAATTACCGAAGGTTCGTCTTGTACTCCTTTGCTTTTTGTCAATTGGCGTTCCTGTAAAGCCTAGATAACAAGCATTAGGTAGTCCTCGTCTCATATTTAAGGCTAAGTCTTTATATTGAGTTCGATGAGCTTCATCGACCATGACAAAGACATTTTCATCTTCAGTCAATACTGGATACTTTTTATCTTCATTCTCTTGAAACTTATGAACTGTAGTCATTATTGTCTTTCCAGCACCTAATTGAATCTGTTTTTTTAAATCCTTAACACTATCTGCTTGAATTGGATTAGGGAAACCACACCGCTGAAAGGTACCAGTAATCTGATTATCTAAATCTTTTCTATCGGTTACAATTAAAAGAGTAGGGTTCTCTAACTCTTCCATTCGCTTTAACTTAAGAGCTAAAAATAACATAGAAAGTGATTTACCTGAACCTTGGGTATGCCAGACCGTTCCGTTTCTATCTTCTAATCGTTCAGCTAACTTAATATTAGTTAAAGCTTTATTAACTGCTCTAAATTGTTGATATCTAGCTAACTTCTTAACTAATTCGTTCCCTTCTTGTTCAAAGACAATAAAGTTCTGAATTAAGTCTAATAGATTTTCCTTCTTAAACATAGAAAATAATAATATATCCTGTAATGTAACATTATCATCTATTAATTCTGCTATATCTTCTTTAGTGTAGGGATAAGGATCTTTCCAGGCTCTATATTGTCTTGCTGGAGCACCTACAGTTGAGAAGGAAGCTGAATCTTTCCAGGTTGCGACTAGGATTTGGTTGGTATAGAATAGTTGTTCTGCCCCTTCTTCTTCGTTATCATAACGAATATCTTGATATCTCCGTAATTGATTAATTGCATCTTCCTCTGGTTCATTGCAAGTCGAAGGATTCTTACATTCAACTACACCAACTGGAATACCATTAATAAAGATAACAATATCAGGAATAATATTCTCTTTACCTTTCACCTTATATTGATTCAAAGCTATAAATTCATTATTCTCTGGATTATCAAAGTCTATAAACTTAACTGTTTGATTCTTCTTACCTTTACCTCTATCTTGTTTTAGGGCAATATATTTAACTAACTTTTCATGAATAGTAGAATTAGCATCCATTAAGTTAGTAGCTTGAATTCTAGCTGGCCTTATCTCATTAACCGCCTTATTTAAGTTATTATCGGAAATCCAAGGATTAATTCGTTTAATGGCAGCTCGTAATCTATCTAGTAATAAGACTTCATGCTCTGATTCTCTTGTAGGCATTTCATCAGCTTGATTAGCATCATAGACTTGATAACCTAACTTATTGAATAAGTTTAAAGCTCTCTTTTCTACTAAATGATATTCATCCCAGTTTTTAGCCATAGTCTTTCCTCCTCAACTTCTAATCTAAAATAATATACTTCTGATTGTTCAAACTACATACTAACAACTATAATACTCACTAGCACTCTACTCTAACTTCACCCGTTAATAGCTTTTGCATTAATCCTTTTTTAAGCTGTTCTAGACTTTCTTTATATTCTTGTCTCTTATTAATTTTATTTTCTACAAATGATAAAATCTTTGCTATTCTTTTCTGCTCCTTAATAGGAGGTAATGGAATTTCCATATTTTTAACATCATTTATGCTAATATTTTCCTGTTTACCAGTACCACCTTTCCCATCTAGGAAAAATCGGTCTCTAAATACTTTAGTCTGCAAATAATAATAGCAATATCTATTATCAACTCTATCATCATTAACTTGAATGTGTCCAATTCTTTGATTAAGAAGATACTTATCCCCTTCTTCTATTATTACTACATTTCCATAATCTCTTTTACTTACGGTTCCAGTTAAAGTAATCAAAATATCTCTTTTCTTTAAAAGATAGTTATATGCTCTTTCAGAAAGTTTATCTTCATGTAGATAAACTGGATTTTTATTAATATCAAGAAAACTCATTTTTACATTTCCCATACGAATCACTTGATAACTTTTATCACATTTATCTTCTATAAATTTTTTGCTTTTAAATGCATATCCTCCTGAAATTTCACAAATCTGATTTAAATTATATAATTCCCATTCTATTGGTATTTTAATTTCTTTAGGCCCAATCTTCACTTCCTTAAACTCTTCATGATCAATTCCTTTAATCAATAACTCTTGCATTAATCCTTTCTTTAATCTCTTAGTTTCATCAATTATCTCATCTGTCTTCTCTATTGCTTTATCTACTGAAGATAGAATAGTTGCTATTTTCTTCTGTTCCTCTGAAGGGGGTAATGGAATCTCCATTTCTCTTATTAATGTTTGATTAAGATTCTGTTGTCCTGAACCTTGAGTTCTCTGAGCAACTAAAATATTCATATTTAAAGAAAGAGTTTGATATAAGAATAAAGGTTGACACAAATTATCTTTAGGTAAAAGAGCTAATACCGCTTGATTTGTTGTGGCTTTTGTCCTTAAAAATCCTACTTGCCCAGCTGTAGCCCCATACATAGCTACTAAAACATTATTACTTGGTACCCATTTCGCACTACTATTTTCTAGACCTTTTTGAGTAATACATTCTTCTATTTCATCAATATAATTTTGATTCAACTCTCCAGATTTAACCCAAGGAATATTTCCCTCATAATATTCTTCATTAGAACGCCTAGGAGTTCCTCCAGCATATGTTTCACAAATATCTTCTATAGTACTTACTTTCCATTCTCTAGGAATTTCTAATTTTTTGGGGCCAATCCTAACTTCTTTATATCCTTTCCTAACTTCGTTACCCATCATATCCCAACTCTCTCAAGTAACCATTTAACTCATTTTCAATCTCTTCATATTCATTTTCTAACTGACTAAGATTACTTAATACTTCATTAATATCAACTGGTTCTTCTGGTTCAGTTGTATCTACATACCGAGGTACATTTAAGTTGAAGTCATTTCTTTCAATTTCTTCTAAATCAACTACTCTACAATACTTCTCTATATCTCCAAAGTCGTGATAAGTATCTAATATTTTAGCTAAATCTTCATCTCGTAAAAAGTTCTGATTACTACCTTCTTCATAGTCCTCTTCCGCATAGACAAATAATACTTTTCCTTCTCTTTCCTCAGGTTTATTTTTATTTAAAATTAAAATACAACCTGGCGAAGAAGTATTATAGAATAAGTTAGACGGCAATGCAATTACTGCTTCGATTAAGTCATCCTGTAATACTTTCTTTCTGATCTTACCTTCCGAACGGCTACGGAATAGAACTCCATTATCTAAGACTACTCCTATTTTACCTTCTACATTAGCACTAGTTAACATATGTTGAATCCAAGCCCAGTCTGCTGAATTTTTTGGTGGATAACCATACTTCATTCTGCCATATGGCTCCGCATCCTTTAGATAATTCTTACTCCATTCACTCTGATTCCACATTGGATTAGCAATAACTCGATCAAACTGTCGCAATCTACCTCCATCTACGAACTGAGGCTCTCGCATGGTATCGCCTTTTTCAATCTTAGCATCATATAAACCATGTAATAACATATTCATCTTACAGATAGCCCATGTATTTAAGTTCTTCTCTTGTCCAAATAGACTTATCTCCGAAACATCGAAACCTTCTTCTTGTAAATGATCTGCTGAATACACTAGCATTCCTCCTGAACCACAACATGGGTCATAAACTCTCATATCAGGTCGAGGGTCAAGAATTTCTACTAATAATCTTACTACTTGACGAGGTGTATAAAACTCTCCACCTTTCTTACCTGCATCGTCTGCAAATTGTCTAATTAAATATTCATAAGCTCTACCTAATAGATCTGGATCTTCTAAATCTTCATTTCTTAATCTATATTGAGAAAAATGCTGAACTAACTCATCTAAAACATGATCAGGCAATCTCTCTTTATCATTAAAGTCTATACTAACTAATACTCCTTCTAATAATTCATTCTCTTCTTCTAAAACTTCAAAAGCTTTATTTAGTGCTGCCCCGATATCTTGACTAACTTGTTGTATGTTCTCCCACCTAGCTCGTTCAGGTACATAAAAATCATGAAAGTCTGGATCATCTGCGAATTCTTCACCATACTCTTCACTAACTTTTTCACACTCTTCTTCAAATACATCACTTAACCGCTTAAGAAACAACATACCAAATATGTAATTCTTATAATCGGATGAATCAATACTTCCTCTTAGAATATTAGCTGATTCCCATAAGTGGGATTCTAGTTTATCTAATGTTAATACTTCTTCTGCCATGACTACACTCTCCTTTTATAATTATAGTTACCTTTTCCTTACATTACTAAACTACTACTTATATTAATACTATGAATAGTACTTATTTTCCTGTAATAAAGTAGAAAATAGCATGCTTTAGAGTGAGCATGCCATCAATATTTATTAAAATTACTTTAAATTGTGATTGAAGTGTTAAGATTTTATGAAAGCAAGTTTATTGTTATCCATAAATTTTGTTTGCTTTTTTCTTAAACTCATCTTTTAATATTTCATATTCATCAGTTTCATAAACTATATCAGAGTTAAATACAAATTGTTTTGCAAATCTTGAATAGTAAATACCTAAGTTTTTAGGCTTCTTAATATTTACACTTATATCAGCCAAAATTGCATATCCTATCAATTGTCTAAAATATTTTCGTGTAAATCTTAAAGATTTTGTAGTTTTAATATCTAATAAAGTTTCATCAATTATAATATCACAATCTGCTCCCCCAACTAACTGTGATGCTTTATCGAAAGTAGGATTCAACAGAATATTAGAATCTTTCTTTTTAGAAAAATCAGGAATAATTTTGTAAAGTTGTTTTAAATCTTGTATATTTCCTTCTTTATATTCTCCTAAGTCGTTTGGATAATGCTTTCTTCTATATATAACGTCAATCTTAGCTAAATCAATAGTAGCTTTTATTACTCCATCTGTTAAATTACCGCTTTTAAGAAAATTACTATATTCTTTTTCAGCATTTAAAATTAAATTTATAACTTTAAATATTTGTCTACCTTTATAATCGTTTTTTTCTTTCAATTTTTCTTGAAGATCTTTGACATCCAAAATTGAATCATTATATATATCCTTAAAATTCATTTCAGTTAAAAAAGCAATTGGCTTAACTGGTTCAATTCCTAACTTAAAATTGTCAATCAATAAGTAAACTAAACTATTATGAGCAACCCAATGACAATTATCTATTATTGAATACTTATATTCAAAATGAAACCTCATTAAATAGTCAAAAGCTGTTCCTACTAAAGCATAACTCTTAGTTTGAGGATTTGCCTTAATTTCAGCACAAAGATCAAATTTCGGTTTATCTACATAATTATCAATTAAATTCCTAACCTCTTTTTCTTCAATAAACTTAGTTAAACTCATTTTTAGTTCCTTTCTATAATAATTTTAAATTTTCAAGTATAAACTAAAACTAGTTTGGCTATGAAATTAGAAGTGCGATTATAAAATTTCATCCCTTTCAAATTTACTATACATTCTTTGGTGTTACAGTCTGCATGCTTAATCGATGCCTTATAAATATCTTAATTAATGGACTTCAATATAACTGGTTTCCCAATTATATTGCCATTCAACTACAGAGTTTTGACTTTTGCTCTGATAGGACTTTCACCTATCGGATATGTCCAGCTTCGCTGAACACACAACGTCTCCAGGATTAGCGACGTCTCATATAAAATATGTAACCAACAATTAAGCAAAAGAATATAAACCAAACATTTAAACAGTAAATCTCATATAAATCAGTTAAATCCCAACTATGTTCATAAATTAGATGTCGCTAATCCTGAGTTATCTGCAGTGCCGAATTTTATAAATTTTCAAGAGTTTTAATGATTAAACCTTCTATTTCATTGTATTTCCAGTGCGGTATTCTTAATAAAAATAAATTATTTTCCATACAATAATTAGTTTTAATTTCATCATTTCGCCTTACATAATTAAGATATTCATCTCCACCGAAAAATTCTATCGATTCAAAATGTTGTCGACCATCATATTCAATAAGCATTCTTATTTCATTTTCAATAAATATAGCAAAATCAAATGGTAACAACTGTATGTTTTTGCAATCATCAAACATAAATTCTCTTTCATAATCAAGATTTAGTTGTTCTAATATTTCTTTTACTCTTGCTTCTCCCCTAGAAACATAGCATTTAGGACATCTTTGTCCCAATAAAAAATTATTGGGACGCATTTCGAATACGTTTCCACATTCCATATGCTTAATTTTAATTGGAACCTTACTCTTTATATATTCTCCAATAATTTTATATTCATTTTCTACTAAATCATAAACTTCCTTAATAAATTCATCAGTAGATTTTGTTTTCAAATCTGTTTGTTCTTTCTTCATACATACAGGACATCTTTTTCCGCTTAGAAAGCTAGATGGAGTTACAAAATAAGTATTACAACATTCATTATGTAAAAGTTTGATTTTCGTTTTATTATTTTCATATTTGCCTAGAACTTCATATTCAGAACCAACCAATTCATATACTTCTTCTTTAAACTCTTCAGTTGATTTCTTTTGATTATTAGCACAATTCGGACATCTAGCACCTTGTAAAAAATTACTGGATTGAGGTGTAAAGATAGTATCACATTCATTATGAATCATTTTAATTGGCACCTGTGTACCATGATATTCACCTAAAACCTCATATTCATCCTCAACCAATTCAAAAACTTCTTTTTTAAAAATATCTGTATTTTTCTTAGCTTTTCCAGAACACTTTGGACATCTGGTTCCTCTAAGGAATGATATAGGATTAGCTTCCCACTCATATCCACAAGTAATATGTTTCATTTTTATAGACGTTTTATTGTTTTTATATTCACTTAATACTTGGTATTCTTTTCCAACCAAATTGTAAATTTCATTTTTAAATTCTTTTGTTGTTCTTTTTTTATTTGGTTTTCTAGCTTTAATATTTAATTTTTTCATTTTTCTACAAACAGTACTAACAGCAATATTCAATCTTTCAGCTATTTCAGCTTGTGAAAGTTCTAAATCATAATATAAGTGTTCAAAATCTTCTTTTGAAACATTCACTTTTCTAGTTATATTATATTTTTGTCGCCATTTCCAGATAGTTTGACGACTTTTACCAAGTTTCTTTCCAATTTCTCTATCGCTTAGCTTTTTGTCAATATATAAATGTTTTAGAACCTCTCTTTTAATCATAATATTATGTACACTCCTTTACACGAAGAACGTTACTGGTGTTTACGACGCTCATTAAAGCTTGTCCAGTCCACATTTAAGCATAGTAATTCCAATTATATAACCCAATCAATCTTGCATAAGTCATCACTAAGACTACTATTATGCACTTTGCCTAGTGTTGTAAATGCCATGTTCGTATACGGTGTTTGTCAAGCAAGTTGTCGCATTTAATTAAAAATTTCTTTGAATACTCTTCATTCAGAGTTCCAGTTAGGAACTCTGCTGGTTGAGATATTTTTCTACTTTATCTTCGTCCATTGGGTTTAATGTTACATATTCAGGAAGAGACCAGTCTCTAATTTTTCCTGACCATCTTTCTGGATGAGCTGCCTTAGCTTTTTTATATGTTTCAATACGCTTTTTCATTATATTTATATCAAGCCCATAATGTCTCTGGTAGGGCGTTATAAAATTAATTCCACTATGTAAATGCTCATGATTGTACCAGTGAACAAATTTAGAAGTCCATTCTCTGGCTTCTGTCAAGTTCTTAAAACCTTTACTAGGATAAACAGGTCTATACTTCATTGTCTTAAATAGTGACTCAGAATAGGGATTATCGTTACTTACTCTTGGTCTTGAAAATAAACTTTGTACTCCCAACTTTTCGAGTGTTGCCATAAATGTTGCTGCTTTCATAGGGCTACCGTTATCAGAATGTAATACTAATGGTTTATTTTTTTTAGCTGCTATGCCTTGGGAAAGAGTTGCTTTTCTAATTAATCTTTTAGAGTACTCAGCATTTTCTGTTTCCCAGACTTCATGAGCAACTATTAGTCTGCTAAACATATCTACAATTAAATACAGTTTAAAAAAATTACCTTTGATAAAAGCATTGAGCCAGGTTATATCCCAGGTCCACACCTGATTGGGAGCAGTAGCTATATGAGTTGGTATTTTTCTTTTTACTGGTTCCTTAGATTTACTCCTATGAGTATTTAGTTTTTCTTCAGCTAATATTCTATAAAAAGTTGATTCCGAAGCAATATACTTACCCTTATCGGCTAATTTAGGTACAATTTTTGACGGTGGTAAATCTGCATATTCCTTACTATTGGCAACTTTAATAATTTTTTCTCTTTCTGATTTTGTTAGTCTGTTTTTAGGTGGTTTTCTTTTAATCAATGGTCTTTGATCTTTTTTGATACCACCATTTTTAGTCCACCTTTGGTAGGTGCGAGAGCTAATTCCAAGCTCTCTACAGGCTGGTTTTAATCTTGCACCATTTTCTCTTGCATCATTGATCAGCTTTACTGCTTTTATGCGATCTGAATTACTGATCAGTCTTCCTCGGGGTCCCCCCAAATCGCATTTGCCTTTTTTCTAAGTGTCAGTAAAGCTGCAGTTTCTGCTAGAGCTTTTTCCTTATATCTTAGTTCTTTTTGGAGTTCTTTATTTTTCTGTTTTTCATTTTTCAGATTATCTTTAAGTTCTTTTGGATCTTCTAGTTTAGTATCATTAGCATTTTGACACTGCTTAACCCAGTTTTTTAGTTCTTCAAGATGAATTCCTTTTTCTCGGCAGTATTTAGAAGTTTCCAATTCAGAAAGACTGGCAGTTTCTAAGATAGCCTGAAACTTATCTTTAGAAGTCCACTTACTTGCTCTTTTACTGGTAGCAGAGCTTTCTTTAAGAACTTTAGATCTCCAAGAGTAAAGAGTATTTTTAGGTATATTCAGTTCTTTTGCTAGATCAGATACTTTTTCAGCATTTGGTGGAGCAAGTTTTTTAAAAACAGACTCTTTTAATTCTTTGGAATAAACTTTTTTTGGCATATTAATTCTCCTTAGGATTTATTGTCGTTACTTTATTATACACAACTTTTACTCCGTACGACAACTATCCTAACACATAGGGTATAATAGACTTATACCAACTAGCTCAATCTAATATGTACTTTTTTCACAACATAACTTATACTTAAAAGAAATACCAGGGTAAAGGATATACGCCATGTTGGGACTTTGATCCCGTCGCATAAACTATCCAAACCCTCTCCAACGCTCATACTTCGATTGAGCTGGTTGGGTCTTTGAACCCGTATCACCGCACGAACCTGGAGAGAGTCGTTGCTTGAGGGATCTGGTAAACTAAGGAGGTCCCCTATGAATCAACCTGTATTAAGTATTGATGTTTCAAAATCTAATAGTTATGCTGCTGCTTTTATGTCTTATGGACAACCTTTTAAAAAACCTATTAAATTTAATCACACTATTATACGAACTCAAATGCATAAATGGGCCGAATTTTCTCCTGCCTTTCCCTTATTTCTCTCCATACTAGGAGTTGGGAAGCTGACAGCAGCTACTATTATTGGTGAAATTGGTGATGTTAATAGATTTCCAACAACTAAACAATTGATTGCTTACGCTGGTTTAGATCCTACGGTTTACCAGTCAGGCAGATTTAAAGCCTCCAATAATAAAATTTCTAAACTTGGCTCTACCTACTTGCGTAAATCTTTATATCAAGCTACCACCGCCGCAATCAGAAAAGTAAAAGGCAAACCTAATAATCCAACTCTATACGACTATTATACTAAAAAACGTAATGAAGGGAAGCCTTATAAAGTTGCTGTCATCGCAACTGCTAGTAAACTTTTACGTATTATTTATGGTGTTTGGAAAAACAACGAAAAATTTATTATTAAGTAAGACAGCATAACAGTTTGTAACTGTAAAAAGTTTACATTAGTGTAAGCTTAGTTTCCCCTGCGTAATTTTACGTAACTAAATTTTTTAAATTAATTCTTGACATATATTAGCTGGTTTATACGACAAGATTAATTCTTGCCTATTTTAATTTTGGACTTCCAGATCATTTTTTATTAATTCAATTAATTTATGCAAATAATTTTGTTCCCCAAATAGAAAAACATCTATAATTATATCTAAAATAGCAACATGTAAAGCTCCAACTGGAATAAACCTTTCAACTAAATTAGATAACCTAGTAGATAACTGATTTTTAGTCAGTAATTTTTTATGTTTTCGTTTTCCGTTCGGTGCATTATAAATAAGTATTTTATTACTATCTTTAAATTCAAAATCATTATGAGCATTAGAATTCCTTATTGTAATTTCCCAAATATCAACTAAATCTTTATATTCTGAATAATGGTTTTCAAAACTTTTTTCTAGTTTTCTTGCAATTGTTCCAGGAGATTTTTTATCCAAATTCTTTGTTACTTTGCAGTTATAAAATATGTTAGATACTAATTTCAAATATGAAACATACCTATTTTCTACAATTGATCCATATGTTTTAAGCATTTGCCTCATAGCTATTTTATCATCATCTTCCTCAATTCCTTTTAAAGAACGAAACTCTAAACTATCTTTTAATAAGTCCTCAGAACTATCCTTATATTCTTTAAGTAAAAGTCCTATAATGCAGTTTTTATTCTTTGGATAATCTTTCATAAGTTCTTTAACAAACTCCTTAAATTTCTTCGAAAACAATTTTGCTCCATCTGATAAATTTGTATATAAATTATCTCTAATAAATTTTACTCCCTCTTCTAAAACATTTAAAAAATCAGGATCCAAAATAACTTTAATAATTCCATCTATTAAAATCTCAATTTCTTCTTCAGATAAATTAATATCTTGAATTACATTTTTAAAATCATCTTCTAACCTATTTAATTTCCACATTTCATCATACTCTGAGAGTAACTTCATAAAAACCTTCATATCAATATGTCTTTTAAATAATTTCTTAACCTCATCATTTAATACTTCTTCTAAAAAAGCTTCACTTAAAGGTAAACTTTCTTTCATATATTCCCCCCCTTAAAATATAAATTACTCATGTGTAGAGTAGAAGGCAAGTTTGAAGTTATCTCCCCAGCCTCCCCTCGTCAATTCCGTAAGTAAGCTTTTCCCTTATACGGCTTTCCATTGTACTTCTTCCTGTAGTCTTCAGTTAATATAAATATTAACTTTTACTCTCAGGTATAGTTTTCTCCGAAGTTATCAAGCTTTTACAAAGGTGTAGTTAGCCTATTTAGGCATTCACTCACTTTTACCCTCTTCGGAAACTTGTACAAAGTAGAGTTCCTTCCCTCCAATTATGGTTTTGTTGTCCATACTGTCTTCAGTACTATGAACTCATCCGAATCCCTTTCTGCAATTTACACCTTCACCATTATGGCTTATGTGCTCCCTCTTTACAGATTATTCTGTGCAAACTAGGGTCTCAACAGTTTCTCATCATTACTTTCACTACATGTCGCTTCCATACACCGAGAGGTTCTTCAGTGCTGCTCAATTCAGTTTCTTCACACTTTCTTACGCCTTCGCCCTTATACGTGAGGCTCAGCTCCTCTTTGTTCCCTCTTTATTGAGGGGGAACTAACGATGCAGCAGATTTCGCTTCATGCTACAACCTGCAGTTTTGTTCGCCATACTCTGATGACTTTGTCACAGTTACCAAATAGAAATTTCTCTCTACCAAGTCTGTCAACTACCGAGCTACTGAGTTATTACTCGGACTGGACTTACACCAGCTAGCAATGATAGAATTATCTGGTCTCGCCGTAGTCACGGTAGGAATGTTAGTTACCCAACATCCCCCGCACAGATCCCAGCGTGCGAAATTATCGCACTGGGCTCTTCAGTAAATATTCGCTT